>JANSXJ010000006.1 GCA_024743015.1 Hyphomonas sp.
CGCCAATGGTGAAGGCGACATGATCAAAGTCTCGACCTTCCCGCGTCCGATCCAGGATCGTCCGCCAATCTGGATTGCCTCGGCGGGCAATATCGAGACGTTTAAGTCCGCAGGGCGCCTTGGTGCGAATATCCTGACCAACATGCTGGGCCAGGATCTCGAAGATTTGCGTACCAAGCTTGCTGCCTATCGCGAAGCACGCGCCGAAGCCGGTTTCGAAGGACCGGGCCAGGTCTCGCTCATGCTCCACACCTATGTGTGTGACGATACTGAAAAGGCACGGGAGATCGCCCGCGAGCCGTTCTGCAACTATCTGCAAAGTTCGTTTGATCTGGTCAAAGTCGCACCATGGATGTTCCCGGCCTTCAAGCGCCCGTCCCTCGATGGCGGAGAAGCGCAGCTCGACACGTCCCAGTTTACCGATGAAGACATCGCCGCGCTGATGGATCATGCTTTTGATCGCTATTTTGAGACGGCGGGCCTGTTTGGATCGCCGGAGCATGCGCTTGGCATGGTTGAGAAGCTGAAAGAGATTGGCGTCAACGAGATCGCCTGTCTGGTTGATTTCGGGATTGATTCTGACACGGTCATCGAGAACCTGCCTTATCTCAATCAGCTTAGAGAACTCGCAAACTCAGGCGGGTCCAATGCAGATGAGCGCGACTTTGTACCGGTTGGTGAGACCTTCAAGGCGCATGAGATCACGCATCTGCAATGCACGCCATCCATGGCGCGGATGTTGATTGATGATCCGGAGGTCCTGCAACAATTTGGATCGTTGAAACATCTCATGTTGGGCGGCGAAGCTCTGCCGAGCGACCTTGCAGAAACGCTTCACGAAACGCTGACAGGCAAGTTCACCAACATGTATGGGCCGACCGAGACGACGATCTGGTCGACCACCTCGCCGGTCAGAAAAGGCGAGGCGATTACGATTGGCCGTCCGATCGCCAATACGGTTATTCGCCTCTTGGACGCCAATGGAAACTTGGTCGCGCGCGGCGAAGCCGGAGAGCTTTGCATTGGCGGCGACGGCGTTGTCCCCGGCTATCTCGGCCGCGATGATCTCACGGCTGAGCGCTTCGTCACCGATCCCTATGCACAAGGTGAGCGGCTTTACCGCACAGGTGACCTCGCCCGCTATAACGCTGCAGGAGACATCGAGTATCTCGGCCGCATGGACCAGCAGGTCAAAATCAATGGCTACCGGATCGAGCTTGGAGAAATTGAAACCCAGCTCAGTCGTCATCCCGATATTTGGCAAAGCGTGGTGTCAGCGCATTCGGAAAACGGCGTGTCGCAGCTCGTCGCATATTATACCTCACCGCAAGGTCAGACGGATGGCGCCAATCTCGTCGAGCATTGGCAGGGGCTGTGGGATACGGCTTACCAGCAGAGTGATGCCGAAAGTGATGCGCGATTTAACTTCGCCGGCTGGAATGACAGCTATACAGGCGCGCCAATTCCAGAGGAGCATATGCGTGAGTGGCGCGATGCGACGCGCCAGAAGATTTTGAGCGTCGACCCTGAACGCATCCTCGAAATCGGCTGTGGTACCGGCATGGTTCTATTCTCCGTGCTGGATCAAGTAGAGCACTTTACCGGCATTGACCTGTCGACGAATGCGCTCTCCCGGATTGGTGAAGAACTGACGCCGGAAGAGCAAAGCAAAGTCACATTGCGCAACCTGCCCGCTGATGCGATCGGACAGTTCGAAGCCGGAAGCTTCGATACGGTGGTGATCAACTCGGTCGCCCAGTATTTCCCGAGCGCCGAGTATCTTGCGGGCGTGCTTGAAACCGCCAGTGAGCTGATCTCAGATGGCGGCCAGATTATTGTTGGCGATGTGCGTAGTCTTGAGCAGCTGACGGCCTTCCACACGGCGATCGAACTCAACCAGGCACCGGCAGATCTTGAAGCGTCGGCGCTTGGTAGCCGCATCGAAAAGCGTCTGCAGCGTGAGAGTGAACTTTTGCTGAGCGAGAACTTTTTCCACGCATTGGTGCGGGATCTGCCACGCCTGCAGGGAGTGTCTCTGACCTTGAAACAGGGCCAGCACGCCAATGAGATGACGGATTACCGTTATGACGTCGTGCTGCATGTCGGTGATCAGGCAGTGGAGACGCTTAGTCTTCCCGAAGCCCAGACGGCAGGTTCTGAGACGCAGATTCGAGATCTGCTCAATGCCGGCGCGCCAGTTCTCGCTTTGACGGGATTGACCAATGCGCGCCTTGCGCCAGTTTATGCGGCGAAAACAGCTATTGCCGGCCCGAATGGCGCCGGTGTCACGGCGCTGCGCGAAACGCTGGGACAAGACCGCGAAATCGGGATCGAACCAGGCGCACTGTCAGGACTTCATCCCGATTACGACGTCGTCAGCAGCTACTTCAACAGCGAAGATCCGGCCGCGTTCGATGTCGTGTTCCGGCACAAGTCTCAGTCTGGATCTGTGGTCTCACGAGTTGCTGACACGACGCGCCTGGATCGTCCTGGCACCTATGCCAATCAACCGGCGGCGCAGTCAGGCGACCAAAGCCTGTTGAGTGATCAGCTCCGCACGCATCTGCGCGAGCATTTGCCGGATTACATGATCCCATCTGTTTTCGTGGCGATGGACACGTTCCCGCTGACGCCGAATGGCAAGATTGACCGCAAGGCACTGCCTGCGCCGAGCGTAAAGGCAGAGCCGGTACAGGCTGAATATATTCCGCCATCAAACGAGTTAGAAGCGACGATTGCGGGCATCTGGATGGAGCTGCTTGGCCTGTCACAGGTCGGACGTAGCGATAATATTTTCGATATCGGCGCGAATTCGATCATGACCGCGCAGGCCAATCAGCGTCTGTCGAAAAAACTGGGTTGTCGCGTATCTCTGGTCTCGATGTTCCGCTATCCTACGGTGGAGACACTGGCGGCGCATCTGGGGGCGGATGCGACGGGACCCGCCGCGAAAGCAGAGACTGCGTCGGACAAACCCAACCGACGCGAAGAGGCTGCGGCCAAACGCCGGGCCAAGCGACGCGAAAGAGTCGAGTAGATTAAAATGGCAGACACTGGTGCTTCCCCTGTCGGTTCGACCGACATCGCAATTGTCGGCATGGCCGCCCGCTTTCCGGGCGCGCCTGATGTCGAAACGTTCTGGGCGAATGTTCGCGACGGCGTGGAGTCGATTGTTCCAATCGACGATGATGCCTTGCGCGCAGCAGGCGTCAGCGAAGCAGAGATAAACCATCCTGACTATGTCAAAGTCTGCCCGCTTCTCAACGATGTCGACAAGTTCGATGCAGGCTTCTTCGGGTTCAATCCGCGTGAGGCTTCGGTCATGGATCCGGCGCACCGCGTGTTTCTGGAGATTGCCTGGGCGGCGTTCGAGAACGCTGGTTACACAGCTCTGCCAGAAGACGGCAAGGTCGGCGTATTCGCGACCGCTGGCGCACCGGACTATTATGTAGAGAATGTACGAACGCATCCAGAGATCATGAACTCGATGGGCGATTTCCTCGTCCGTCATACTGGAAACGATATGAACTTTCTCGCCACGCGCGTGTCCTATGAAATGGATTTGCGCGGGCCGAGCATGAACGTTCAGACGGCATGCTCGTCTGCATTGGTCGCCTTGCATATGGCGGCGCAAAGCCTCCGCCAGGGCGAATGCGACATGGCGCTGATCGGCGGGGCGACGATCCTGATTCCGCAAGGCCAGGGCTATATGTACCGCGATGGTGAGATCCTTTCGCCGGATGGCCATTGCCGCCCGTTCGACGCCAAGAGCGCCGGTACCGTGTTCGGCAGCGGGGCAGGGGCGCTGATTGTCAAACGCCTGGACGATGCACTCGATGACGGCGACACTATTCATGCCGTCGTAAAAGGGTCCGCCATCAACAATGATGGTGCCATGAAAGTCGGATATCTCGCGCCCGGCGTGGATGGGCAGGCAAATGTAATTACCGATGCCCTGAAAGCGGCCGGGGTTCCCGGCGAGAGCGTCACTTATATTGAAACACACGGAACCGGCACGCTGGTCGGCGATCCGATTGAAGTTGAAGCTCTGAACGAGGCTTATCGTCAGCATACGAATAAAACCGGATATTGCGGGATTGGCTCAGTAAAATCGAATATTGGTCATTTGGGCGAAACGGCAGCGGCTGCGTCTCTGATCAAGGCTGTGATGGCGCTTAAGCATCGCCAGTTGCCGCCCAGCCTTGGGTTCGAAACTCCGAACCCGGCCATGGATCTGGAGGACAGCCCCTTCTACGTGAATAAAGAGCTGCAGGACTGGTCGGTCGACGGCCCGCTGCGCTGTGCAGTCACCGCGCTCGGGGCTGGTGGTACAAATTGTCATGTCATCCTCGAAGAAGCCCCGGGTGCCTTGCCCGGCGAAGATGAGCGCAACAAGCAATTGCTTGTTCTTTCGGCCAAGACCAAAGAGGCTCTCGATACAGCGTCGCTGAATCTCGCCGATCGGCTGGAGGCAAATCCGGATACAGACCTCGCCGACGCAGCTTATACGCTCGCCCTTGGTCGCCGTCCGATGCCGCATCGCCGGATCGTCGTGGCGGGCAATCATCAGGAAGCAATCGCTCGGCTCCGTGACCCGAAACATAAAATGGCGGCAACGCTTGAAGCCAGCTCAGATCGACCGAAGACGGTCTTCATGTTCCCGGGCGGCGGGGCGCAATATGCCGGTATGGGCCGTGAATTGTATCAACAGGACGAAGTCTATCGCGATGCGATTGACGCTTGCCTGGCAATCATCACGCCGAAACTTGGCCGCGATCTGAAGGCGCTGATGTATCCACCTGCCGACCAGGTGGAGTCCGCCACACGAACCCTTGAGCAGCCATCGCTGACGCTGCCTGCCTTGTTCGCGACCACGTACGCGCTCACCAGTTTGTACGAGTCTTGGGGGCTCGAGCCAGACGCCTTTATTGGGCACAGTATGGGCGAGTATGTCGCCGCTTGCAAAGCGGGCGTATTCTCGCTCGAAGACGCGATCACACTGGTTATGCTTCGCGGCGAGCTGTTTGAATGCATTGACCAGGGCGGAATGCTCAGCGTGCCCATGTCAGAAGGTGATGTGCGCGCGCTGGCGCCGGATACTCTCGACATTGCTGCAGTAAATGCACCAGATTTGTGTGTCGCCTCAGGACCGCGCGATCAGATTGACGCATTCCAGGCAAAACTGACTCAGGAAGACATTGAATCGACGCCCATCCGTATCGATGTGGCTGCGCATTCGCGGATGCTTGATCCTATTCTGGAACGCTTCCGTAGCGCCTGTCGCAAGATCGATTTCCGGGCTCCGACCATGCCGTTCGTGTCTAACCTGACAGGGAAGTGGATTTCACCGCAAGAGGCCTGCGATCCGGACTACTGGGTCAACCATCTGCGCTCTACCGTTCGCTTCGCGGATGGTCTGCAGACGCTTCGATCACTCGGCGATCCGGTTCTGATTGAGATCGGCCCGGGGCGGACCTTGTCCATGCTCGCAAAAGCGCAGGAAACGCCCTACCGCCACGCCTTCAACACCGTGCGTCATCCGCAAGAAACCGCGAGCGACCTCGAATTCGCTCTGGCGAGCTTCGGAAAGATCTGGGCGGCGGGTGCAAGTGTTGATTGGCATGAATTCTACGGAACCCAGCTGCGCAATCGTATTCCGCTGCCAACCTATCCTTTCGCCCGTGACTCCTACTGGGTGGATGCCCGCAAGTCGGCCTCGGTGCCCGAAAGTCAGGATCTGGTCAAACGCCCCGACATGAAGGACTGGTTTGCTCAGCTCTCATATCGCGAAGCGCCGCTGGTGCGATCACCGCGCGCGGATAAGGATCGAAACTGGGTCGTGTTCAGTTACTCCGCATCGTTGGCAGCTGAACTCCTATCGGCCATGGACGCGGACGGTATTCAAGTCGTCACACCCGGAGCTGCGGTTCAACGCACTGGCTCAAGCACCTGGAGCATCAACTTCGATCAGAGTGAGCACTTCACCCGGGTGCTCGAGGAGGTTGAAGAGGCCATCGGACTTCCCGATCATATTGTTTTCCTGACCCAGAATTCTCGCAGATCTGCGAGGTCGCATGCGTCTAAGCAGGACCGTCTATTCCTGCATCCGACTTATCTGGCGCAAGCGCTTGGCGCGCGATCCGAGCCCGTGCAATTATCCATTTTGACGTCAGGACTGACGGATCTGGGCGGCGAGACTCAGGACCCTTATCAGGCCCTGGCGCTTGGTCCGGCGCTTACGACTCCAAGAGAACTCACTCATACTCAGGCGCGGTGCGTCGACTTGCCAAACCGCACTTTGCTGCGTCGGTGGTCGCCGGACCTGCTCGAACGATTGAACGCCGAGCTTCGCAATGAAAGCGATGACACAGTGGTCGCGCTGAGATCATCAGGACGCTGGGTGCGCACTTTGTCACCAAGCCCAATCGAAACGAACGAGACCGAGACGAATGAATGGCTCCGCGAGGGCGGAGTTTATCTCATCACGGGCGGCCTGAGCGGTATCGGCATGGAAATCGCGCAGCATATGGCCCGCTTGAAACCCGTCAAACTGGCTTTGATGGCCCGCAAGGGACTGCCGCCAGAATCCGATTGGGACAAAATCGTATCCGCAGAGGTGGAAAGCCAGGTCTCTCAGCGTATTCAGCTTGTACGCGGCTTACGCGATCAAGGCGCTGACGTCATGGTCATCGCGGGAGATGTTACAGATACCCAAAGCCTGACGACGGCTTTGGGCGAGATCAGGTCCTGTTATGGGCCCCTCAACGGCGTTATTCACGCGGCAGGCAGCATGGACGATGCGCCGCTCATGATCAAAGATGCGGCGTCGATGAAACGCCTTCTGGCGCCAAAAGTCGCTGGAACTGTTAATCTCGATAAAGCCATCACCGAAGATCTGGACCTGTTCGTCCTGTTTTCATCTGTCGCCGCCTTCCTGGGCTTGCCAGGGCAGGTCGACTATACCGCGGCCAACGCCTTTCTGGATGCTTTTGCGCGCGAGCGAAATTCCCGGAAGCCGGGTCGTTCGGTCGTCATCAACTGGAACGCCTGGCGAGATGTTGGTATGGCAGACGCGGCGCAGCGGGCCCAGACCGGCGAAACACCGCCTTACATGCCAAGCGAAAGCCCGGCCTGGGATGGGTACACGGATATGGCTGGTGGCCGGCTCTATGTTCGGGATCTGTCAGTGGCGAAAGACTGGATCCTGCGCGATCACCAAGTCAAAGATGGGCATGCATTGCTGTCAGGTACGACCATGCTGGAGCTTGCCCGCGCGGCGGTAGCGGATTTGCATCCAGGTGCTCAGATCAAGCTTTCAAATCTAACCTTCCTCGCCCCGTTCGTGGTCGGTCCGGACGAGATCCGGCGCCTCAGTTTGCATGCGGTCCGAACGGGCGATGGACGTCTGGAAATCAGCCTTCGAGACGGAGCCAATCTCGATAGCCAACCGCTGGTGGTTTGCGACGCGGCGGTCCTGACGGACGCTGCGCCCGCTTCGATTGATTTGAAATCGATTGGAGCGCGGTGCAATGCGGATCGTTGGGTTTCGCCGGATGGCTTTCTGGATCAGGATTTCATGGCGTTCGGCCCGCGCTGGGCGAACATGAAGCAGGTCACATACGGGCGCGATGAAGCCTTGGTCGAATTGAGCCTGCCGGACGCGTTTGCGTCTGATCTGTCTTCTTTCCACCTCCATCCAGCTGTGCTCGATATGGCAACCGGAGGTGTTCAGCGTCTGATCCCGGGAGTTGATCTCGACACGGAATTCTATGTCCCGCTGAGCTATGACACGGTACGGGTCTTTGGCGATATGCCGGCGAAAGTCTTCAGCCACGTTCGCTGCTTGCCCGGCAGCGGAGATGGTCTCGCCTATTTCGATGTGACATTGATGGACGCAACCGGTGCGGTCTTTGCCGACGTGAAGCGCTTCACCATGAAACGACTGGCCTCTGACGATACGTTCGCATCGATTGGCGCGGTCAATGCCGCAGGCAAATCCACGCCGCAAAATGAAGCTCTGGAAGCACTCCTGCAGCAGGGTATTCGCCCTCATGAGGGCGTTGAAGCTTTCTCGCGGATCCTGTCCCAATCAGGACTGGTTCAAACGATCGCGTCTTCTGTTGATCCCGAAGTTTGGCTTCGACAACTGAATGACGAGGCCCAAGTCGACACGAGCGAAGCGGACGGCGACAGCAATTATGAGCGCCCGCAACTCGCATCTGACTACGAAGCACCTGAAACTCCGGTAGAGAAAGATCTTGCAGCGACCTGGTCTGATCTTTTGGGCGTCAAAAAGGTTGGGACGCGCGATGATTTCTTCGACCTTGGCGGCAATTCCCTGATTGGTGTTCGCCTATTTGCGTCGATCCGCAAAAAGCATGGACTGTCGCTGCCCCTGGCGACGCTGTTCGAAACGCCGACAATCAGCAAACTGGCCGCCTTGATGGCGTCGCATGGTGTGGGCGCAGACGAGACAAACGAGAGTGATGACAGTGTCGATACGCTTGCGACCCGCTGGACACCACTCGTGACCTTGAAAAAGGGTCTGCCAGGACTGCGGGCGATCTTTGCTGTGCACGGGGCTCAGGGCAACGTGATGAAGTTCAAATCGCTCTCTGACCAATTGCCAGACACACGACCGGTATATGGCATACAGGCCTATGGCTCAGATGGGGTACAGTCACCATTGGACTCAATCCCGGAAATGGCGCGCCGCTATATCGACGTGATCCGGGCTGTTCAACCGCAGGGACCCTATACTCTGGCGGGCTATTCCGGTGGCGGCATCGTAATCTACGAAATGGCTCAGCAGCTCAAGGATGCTGGAGAAACCGTCGATCTGGTCATCATGTTCGATACGATGCATCCGCAGTTTGCAGAGGCTCCGAACCGTATCGTGGGCCGCCTAAAAAACCTACACCGGCTGCATCCGAGCATCGCGCTGGAAACGACCCGACGGATCCTGCACCGTGTGCCGGTTCTGAAGAAGATCATTCCGGGCCACAGAGCAGCAGATTATGTTGAAACCGATCTCGAAAAAGCGGGATGGCGTGTTTATGACGCGTTCGGAATTGCCGCAAAAGCCTATCATCCAAAGCCATATGATGGTCAGGTCGTCATTGTCCGCGCCCGGCGAACCAATTTGCGGTATCTCAACCTGGGACCGTCGCTCGGTTGGGAGAAACATCTCAGCAAGCCGTACATTCCGATGGAAGTCGACTCGACGCATGCAACCGTTTTTGACGAGCCCGCTGTCTCGGACTTGGCGGTGCAGGTGCGCGCCTTATTGGCAGATTTCTCCACCAATTCAGAGCCATGAGGACTTTGGATGGATCTCAGACATGGCGATCTCTTAATGCGGAAACTGGTTGACGGGGGCCACGCTCCAGCGGTTTACCACAGGTTGAACAATTCAATGGATTCAGAATGAAACCAAGTCACTGCGTATTAGCTGCCCTGCTATCCGTCGGTCTCGTTGCGGCCTGCTCTGGGGGAGGGGCGTCGACCTCGGCGCCGTCTCCGATCGGCGGTTCGCCGCCGCCCCCTCCACCACCGCCGCCTCCGCCACCACCCCCGCCGCCACCGCCGACGGGCGTGACGCCAGTGAACGAAAGCAATGTCGTCTATGGGTCCGGACTGACCAATGGCGGTTCAAAAACACTTCAGATGGATATCTATCAGACCGGCGAGGAGTGCACCGCATTGCGGCCGCTGGTTCTGCTCATTCATGGCGGCGGATTCAGACAAGGATCCAAGACCAGTACTGGTTGGGACGATCGCGCGAGAGACGCGGTGACGCGCGATTATGTCGGAGTGGCTATCAATTACCGCCTGATCCCGGATGACCCGGTTATCTCAGCGGAGTTTGAGCCGGTTCGGACAGATCTGATCGCGGCCAACGTAGATCAGGACTGGGATAATAACACGGTCGAGGATTTCGCCAGCGGAATCACCGCGGCGATTGAAGATACTGTCGCAGCGCTGCGCTATCTGGAGAGCAATTCGCCGGAAGACCGCTGCATCGACATGTCAAAAATTGCCCTCTGGGGCGGATCAGCTGGTGCGATCACCGCAATGCATGTCGCCTATGGCCTGGACACCTATTCGATCAACTATCCGAAGCCTGATGTCGTAATCGACTATTGGGGAATGGTGTTCCTTGACGGCATGATTGGCGCCTCCGAAGCCCCATTGTTTATTTTGCACGGCGGCAATGACAATCTCATTGATCCGCAAGAAGCGCGTGACCTTAAGGCCGAAGCTGACGCGATCGGCCTCGGTGCTTCGCTGTACATGGTCTCCGGTGCGGGGCATGGATATTCAGGCATTTCGATTCAGAGTCAGGGGCAGTCCGTAAACGGCAAGACCCTGCTGGAACTGACGCTCGATTTCCTCGATGCCCACTTGAAGGACGGATCGCCAGCGCCGGTCTATGAAAGCGTGACGATCAATTAAACGCAGATTTTCCTCGCGACCTTGACGATAGGCCTTTCCCAACGGCTAAACTTTGCCTGGGATGCTCGGATTGGCGCTGAATGAAAATGGTTCGTACGATTGCCGCACTGGTTCTGTCTTGCAGCGTGCTTCTATCCTGCTCAGGCGCTGGTCCGGAGTCGCCGTCTGATGAGCGCGCGCTCCTGACAGAGACGAATCTGGTCTATGCGCAGGGCCTGACGGAGCGCGGTTCCATCCCGCTTCGAATGGACATTTATCGAAGCGATGAAGCCTGCGAGACATTGAAGCCGCTGGTTTTGATTATCCATGGCGGTGCATTCGTCCGGGGTTCGAAGGAGAGTAATGGCTGGGACCAGCGTGCACGAGATGCCGCGCGTCGCGGATATGTTGCCGCCGTGATCGACTACCGCTTGATCCCAGACGCGCCCGTGATTGCCGAAGAATTTGAACGGGTCTGGGCAGATCTGTTCGAAGCCAAAGCCGATTTGCCTTCCAACACGCATAGTTTGGAAACCTATGCCCGCGGGGTCACGGCCGCGATTGAAGACACTGTGTCGGCCTTGCGTTTCCTCCAAAGCGATGCGCCGCAGGACCGATGCATCGATGTCTCCAGGATCGGGGTATGGGGCGGGTCGGCGGGGGCGATTGCGGCGGTGCATGTCGCGTATGGCCTCGAGCCGTATGCGATCAGCTTTCCTGAACCTGATGTTGTGATCGGCTATTGGGGCATGGCCTTTATTGACGATCTTATTCGGCCAGGCGATGCACCAATTTTCATGCTGCACGGCCGCGCGGACGACCGGGTCGCTGTGCAGGGAAGTTTGGATCTGAGGGCGGAAGCCGATGCGGCCGGTGTCGGCGCTGCGCTATATATCGTTGAAGGGGCTAAGCACGGATATTCCGGAATATCCATTCAGAGCGAGACGCAATCGGTCCGTGGACAGACCTTACTGGACCTGACGCTAGAGTTTCTCGATGCACATCTGAAAGAAGACATCCCGCCGCCTGTATACGAAACCGTGTTAATCGAGTGATGAAGACGCCCGGCTCGGCTTAGACTGCGCTCGGTGCCGTTGGAGCTTCCTTGCTCCGCAGCATGCGAAAATCTTCCAGCGAGGTTCGAACAAAGCTCCGGAAGAACAGGACCAATGGCAGAAAGTAGGCGAGACCACCGACCGGAACGAGGATCAGCAATTGCAATGTGCTGTTCATTGCCCGGATATCGGGGAACGCGAACTGCACCGAGAGAACCGCCCCCGTCATGATCAGGGTGGAGATGAATTGCGGTCGCATGGCATTGAGCAGCGTTACCGCTTTCACGTCCAGTTGTTTCAGAACCTCGTACTGAAACGGCACAAGCAGAATAATATTGGCGATCAGAAACGCCCAGGCCATGGCTTCCAGCGTGCCCAGATTGATGCCGATCGCGAAGGCGATGATGAAGCCTATGGCGCGAATGATCGACCAGCGCAGCAATACGCCAGACCGTCCGCGGGCCTTCCACATTTCATTAGCGCTGGACGCCACCGATTGCATCAGCCCGACAAAGGCGAGAATTCGGAGCACCGGTGCGACAGGCCCCCATTGCGGGCCGAATAGCAGGTCGACAAATGGCACCACCACAAGCGCCAAACCGGTCATCATCGGAAACACGATCACGCTCATGATCGAGACCGTTTTGACATAAGCGCGGCCGAGTTTTTCTGTGTCTTCCTTAATCGAGGAAAAGGCCGGATAGAGCGCGAAATTAAGGCCACTGGACAGCGTCTGAATGGGCATCCGCATCATCAGATAGGCACGTGAATAATATCCGAGGGCATCCGCACCGAAGAACCGACCGATTAGGACATTGTCCACATTCTGGTTCAAGAACCGCACAAAGGCAGACCCTGTGAGACCAAGCGAAAATGGTAGGACGGCTCTGATTGTCGACCAAGCGAATGTCAGTCGAATGGGCGCTTTGTTCATCAGCTGCCCGGCAAGTGCCTTGACGGCGTAGAGGATGATCTGCTGCCAGGCCAGGGCCCAGACGCCATATCCGGTTAGGGCAAGATAAATCGCTGCTGCGGATGAAAGCGCTATGGCGGTCAGATCAATCAGGGCAATCGTACGGAACTTGTAGTTCCGCTGTAGCCACGCCATAGGCACGAGGAAGATACAGTGCAGCATCAGAATGCAGGACATGACCTGCACCAGTTCTTTCACCTGGGGTTCGCCAAAGAACGCAGCGACCAAGGGAGCTGCGAAATAGGCCGCGATTGTCATCGTGAGGCCAAAACCCAGATTGAGCCAGAATGCACTCGACCAGAACGCCGTGCTTGGTTGTTCCGCGCGCACCAACGCTGCCGAAATGCCGAGATCGTTGAACATGGTCAAAAACCCGACCAGTGTCATCGCCATGGCGAGCAGCCCGAACTGCTCCGGTGTCAGGATCCGGGCGAGCACCGGGATCACGATCAGGAACTGGCCGAGATTTTTCGTCAGCGTTACTGAGATGTTGATGATCGCACCCGTGGCGGTTTTCTTAGCCAGCTGATTCATGTGCGATCCCTGAACTCCCCTCGTTCGATCCGTGGTCTATCACCACAATCTGAACGGCTGACAAACACTAATCGCATTATGCAGCGTCCGTGCCAGCTAAACGCTGGAGCGGACATTGCCGTCACCAAACCGCGATTACCATACATATTGCCGATCCTTATGGGGTTTTCCTGGTTAATGCCTCCCTTTGAGTCACGGGTCGTCAGACGGTCTGGAACATGACATGCAATTGGTCTGGAAGGCCCGCTTTGGAACGCGTGGTCAAAGTCAGGCAGATTTAGGACATTCGACTGTGACTGAGGAAACGATTTGAGCGAAACAGAGCATGGATCTCAAGCCGGGCAAGCCCCGCGCGGTCAGCGCTTCGTCGTGCTGGATGGCTTGCGAGGGATCGCGGCATTTGCGGTGATCGCAGATCACGTCCCTTCCGACCTGGTGCGGGATTTGATTCCCGGTCGCTACCTCGCCGTTGATTTCTTCTTTGTCCTGAGTGGGTTTGTCTTGTGCCATGCGTATGGCGCGAGGCTCAAATCGGAAATCCGGGCGCTCGGCTTCCTCCGACTGAGGTTCATCAGGCTATACCCACTTTACTTGCTTGCATTGATGCTGGGGGCCTTGCACGTCGTCTATCTGAGTGCGGCCGGTCATGTCGAGACCACGTTCAGCGACCTGACCGCGATGACGGCAATATCGCTCTTGTTCCTTCCTGTTCCTTCTGGCGTGTCGGGACAGGATCTTCTTTACCCTCTCAATCCACCGTCCTGGTCGCTGTTTTCAGAGCTGATTGCCAATTTTGCCTACGCGGCACTTGCGCCGTGGCTTTCGTTTCGTTTGCTACTGGCGGTGTTGGCCGTCTCTGGCGTCGCTGTTTTGCACCTGATACCCGATGAACCGGACCTTGGGGCGGGGTGGAAGGTCTCGGATATTCATATCGGTATTGCGCGAGCTATGTTCGGCTTTTTCGCTGGCGTCGCGATCTACCGTGCGCGTTCGGTTTTCATAGTGCCGTCAGTCCCCGTGTGGCTCGCGGTGGGATTGCTCGCTGTGATACTCTGCACTCCGGTTCCAGACGAAGCGCGGCGATGGTTCGACACGGCTGCCTGCCTTGTCTTCATGCCGCTCATCATCCTGATGGTGCAGAATGCCAGCGCCAGCGGTCGGCTCGCAAAATTTGCTTCCTGGTTGGGGTTGGTGTCTTACGGCGTTTATGTCCTGCACGAGCCAATTTACTTCTGGCTCCGCAGCTTAAGTGGCTATTTTGGTGTGTCCGGCGCTTTTGAGCTGGTTGACTACCCGCTAATTGTCGGGGTTTCAGCCCTTTCGGCCTGGTTGGCGACCCGGCTCTTTGATCGGCCACTGCGCAAATATCTTGCGAAAACTGGTAAATCTGAGCTCACCTGAACGGGCTGACCGCAGGTGCGCAATTTCTTGAATACGAAGCTGTGCAGCGGATCAAAATGCAACTGAGAATAAATCGCATTTTTATATTTGCAGAGCTTGCGAACTGACCTATACTTTTCTGTAATCACCATTAACTGCGGCAGCATGGCGTGGATCGCGATCCTTCTCGAGACGCCCGGAAATTGCCCCTGGGCCATAGAGAATCTTGAACGTGTCGGACCGAATTTGGGTTGCTTTTGGCTGCGATGGGGGTTTTGCGCCGCATCTCGCTGCGACGATTGCCTCGGTCGTGCGCCACACACCCGCCAACAGGCTTCACTTTCTGATCCTTCAGGAAGGTTTTGACGAGCGGCAGCGCGCATCAATTCAGTCGATCGCGCCCGGCGCTGAATTTACCTGGATCGATATGGCCGATTTCGAGCTGCCCGAGTATCAGGTGTCCAACCACATTACCTATGCCACCCTGTTCCGGCTCGGGCTTGAACAATTGGCCCCCGAGGCTTGCAAGCGCCTGATCTACCTTGATGCTGACCTGATTGTCATGGCCGACCTTCAAGAGTTGTGGAGCATCGACTTGAATGGCGCCACTATCGGAGGCGTCCCCGACGCTGGTTTGTGCAAGGATATTCCATCCGATGCCCACCACTGGCTCGAATGGGTTGATGACGAGGATGGCGTCTACATGAACGCTGGTGTGATGGTGATCGACCTCGACCAGGTCCGCCGTGACGCTGGCTTTTCCAAAGCGCTGGATTTTATCGCCGAACGCGGGGCTGATCTTCCATACCAGGATCAAGACGCTATCAATCGGGTCTATTGGAATCAATGGACATGGTTGCCGCTTGAATGGAATGTGCAAAGATTTCAGTTTATTAAGGCCTTTCAGAAGTATTTTTCCGGGCAAAGTCTCGCCGCCTTGAAAAATCCGAAAATCGTGCATTTTACCGGACCGGAAAAACCGTGGAGCATGGAAGGCTACCATTCCTGGTGGTGGGTTTACTGGCAAGCTTTGGCCGATACGCCTTATCTGGATGAGGTCCGCAGAGCCCATGGAATTTCCCGCTGGCGGCTCTTCCGGATCTGGTTGAGATGGCTGAAACGACGCCCGAAATCAGCCTCCGGGCAGGGGAATTTTCCGGGTGCCGTCTTCAAGGGTTAGCTGAGCTCCATTCAGGTCCCGATATTGCATAAGCCTTCAGACAATCTGGCGTGAGCGGGGCTCATCTTCGGCTCTCGCCACCGACAACAGAATTCCACACGCGTTGGGGAGCCGAAAATGCTGAAAAAAGGCGCGAAAGCGGTCTTGCGATCTGTGGGTCTGCAACGCGAACAGATCGCGGCGACCCGAATGGCGGTAGAACGCGCGACGCTCGCGTCAATCCCGCGTACGGGCGCGAAACGGCAATGGGGACGGATCCTCGCCTATCACTCCGTCGGCCAACCGCGCACGGGCGTCAACGATGTGTCCTTGCGCCGCTTTGAGCGGCAACTGGACATCGCGATTGAGCTTGGATTTGAATTTGTATCGGCGCTGCAAATTGCCCATACCGGCGGCGAGCCCAATCAACTCGCTATCACCGTCGACGATGCTTGGACCAGTGCGGCGGAGAACATCGCCCCAATTGTGCGTAAACGAGGCCTGCCCTGGTCGTTGTTCGTGGTCAGTGGTTGGAGCGATCATGCCGACGACTGGACTCGTAAGGACATCCTCAACTGGAGCCAGCTGAAAGACTTAATGGGCGGTGATCTCGAGATTGGCAGTCATTCGGTCAGTCATCCAGATTTCTCCAAGCTTACGCCTGATCAAGTGAAGCTTGAGCTGGAAGTCTCACGAGACGGCATAGCTGAAAACCTGGGTTTCGTGCCGAAGTCTTTCGCCATTCCATATGGCCAGTCGGCGAACTGGAATGCGATGGCGCACGAGCTCGCTCGAAGTGCGGGCTATGATACGATCTATTCTCAGGCTGAGCGAACGGGATTTCCCGGCACTGCACCACGCACATTCGTAACCAAATTCGACAATGATCGTATTTTCAGGGCGCTCCTGAATGGGGCGTTCGACAGTTGGGAAGAATGGGTGTGATAGTACACACCGCGCCAGGCTGAGACGTCTGGCACATCGCAGATTGAGCTGAAAGGACGCGATTGAATGGCGATGCGCAAGCAACTGGCAGTCGGGTCTGTCTGGACCGCTGGTGTGCGTGCCGGTGTTAGCCTGATGGGGCTTGCCAATACTGTCATTCTTGCCCGGCTCCTGACGCCTGAAGACTTTGGTCTCGTCGCGGTCGCCTCTGTCATCTTCGCGATCATCTCAGCGTTTACAGGATTGTCGCTGGCGGCCGCATTGATCCAGCACAAAGACCCGCAGCGCGAGCACTATGACACCGCCTGGACCCTCGAAGTGATCCGTGGGGTCTTCGTCGCTGCATTGCTGTTTGTCATAGGCCTGTTCTTTGCCTTTTTTGGCGATCCGCGGATTGAACTCATCATGTACGCGTTCAGTTTAACCGCGATTATCGGTGCACTGCGCAACCCACGGATCATCGACTTTCAACGGCGCTTGTCGTTTCATCAGGAATTGCTGATTCAACTGGCCGAGAAGCTTGCCAGTATCGTGGCCGCAGTGACGATTGCGCTGATCTATCAGACGTTCTGGGCCATCGTTGCAGGATGGCTGGCATCGCAAGTGATTTCGGTCGTCTTGTCCTATGTTCTGATCCCTTACTTGCCACGCATTTCCCTGCGCCGCTGGAAAGGATTGTTCTCGTTTTCCGGTTGGGTCGCCCTGGGTTCGGGCGTCCGAGAACTGAACTGGCGCGGTGATAAGCTGATGGTCAATGCCGTCCTCGGTCCATCCGTCCTCGGTCAGTACGAAGTTGGAGGCAGGCTGTCGGCTTTGCCGGTTCGTGAATCCGTCGCACCTCTGGTTCATGTCCTGTTTCCCGCTTTTGCAAAATTGCAGGAAGAGACCGGGCGGCTGCGAAGCGCCTATGTGAGAGCTCAGCGCATCCTGGCCATGGTGGCGTTCCCGGTTGGAATCGGCTTTGCCCTTGTCGCGGGCCCATTGGTAGAGTTCGCGCTTGGTGCGAAATGGGCGACGGCTGGCCTGGTGATTCAAGTGCTCAGCACCCTGTTTGCGCTCCAGGCCATTGCCACACCGTTCGCACCGATGGCGATGGGACTTGGGCGAACGCGGCTCTTGTTCATTCGCGATATTGTCAATCTGGTCGTTCGCTTTCCAATCCTGGTTGTTGGGTTCTTTATGGGAGGGCTGGTCGGCCTGCTGGCGGCGCGCTGCGTCACGACGGTGTTCATCATCGGGCAAGACCTGTTCCTGGCACGGCGACTCACTGGCGCAACGTTTCGGCAGCAGATCTTTTCAAGCTGGCGGGCAGGGGTTGCGTCGCTGGCTATGGTGGCAGTTGTGCTGGGGTTTCACATGATCGGCGTGGTGTCACCAACCGTTTCGGATATTGCTGTCCTGGTCCTGGCTGGAGGGGTCAGCTATGTCGCTGTGACGATCGGGCTCTGGTGGTCCGCTGGGAAGCCGAATGGCCCTGAGCGGGAAGTGATTGAGATGGTGCACGCTTTCCTTCCGCAATCGAAAATTGTCTAGGAGTGTCGAACCGCGTGGCTTCTCCCATTCTCAATCCATCCGATCAGGCACTTTTCGACCGGCAGAGCACCGAAATCTGCGCGGTCCTGGACAAGTATATTCCGGCCAATAAGCCAATTGCGTTCATTCCGTTTCCGTTCGATGGAAATGTCGGCAATCACATGATGTGGATTGCCGTGAATGCGTATCTGGAATCGCGCAGCATTCGGGTCGCTTATACCGCTCAGCCCTGGACGCTGAATGTCGATCACCTCAAGCGCGCAGTCGGTGACGGGACGATCGTGTTTCTTGGCGGCGTGTCTGTGTCGCGTCTCTGGCCCTGGCATGCCGAAGTGAAGCGCAAGGTCGCTGCGGCCTGTCCGGATAATCGGTTGGTGTCCTTGCCATCCACCATGATCCTGATCGATGACGAAGACCGAGCCGAGGCGTCGAGCCTGTGGGAAGGCCATTCGGACGCCCACATGTTGGCTCGCGATGAGCTAAGCGCGCAATCCGGCGGCGACGCGTTTCCGGATACTGTGACCGTCGAAACCGTACACGACACCGCCTTCATGCTGCCGCCACAGCCGCGAAACAAGCAGGCTGCGGAAATGGATATTATCTGGCTGGCGCGCAATGATCATGAAGGCGCTGGGTTTGCTCGCCCCGAAGATATCATGATCTTCGATTGGCCGAGTACGCTGGAACCCTACAGCGCCGATGTGCTGATCAGCCGGATTTGTTCGAAGATCAGAGACGTTGCGCCGGTCTTCAATCCGCTGACAAATCGTGCCTTGAACCGCGCCTATATGTCGGTATCGCGGACGATGCTTCGCCGCGGCAATCAGGCCCTCGATCGCGGGCGGGTTCTGGTGACTGATCGCCTGCACCCCCACGTTCTGGCGGCGCTCCGCGGACAGTATTGCGTGATGTTGCCGGATTTGTACGGAAAGAACCGCGCTGTCTGGGATTACTCGAGCGAGGCTTACAGCACGATATATTGGGCGGATAATCCCGAAGACGCTCTGGACCTCGCCCGAGACCTTGCTGCCAGAGACGCGGCTGAGGACTAAGGTCAGTGGCGGTTAATCCGCGCCGGGCCACCAACCATAAATATTCGACGTGACCTTAAAATGCTCGACGGCGTCAGGGTCTGGCTTGTTTGGTCTCAGGGCAAGGAGTGCGGTCTTGATCGCATACTTCAAACGCAAAACCGAAAGCGCGCCGTCTGGATCAATTCGCTTGGCGAAGTCGGCGCAGATGCGTCTCTCGTCGGCGGAGTATTTTGGCAGCGTTGCGCGCCAGTACATGTCTTTCGCCATACGTCGTTGCATCTCAATCAACCAGGTTTTGGCCTCTGGTAAATTTTCGCACCAGTTTTCCGTCACGAACTCGCACGTTTCAAAACACTCCTCGCGGTCTGAAATCGCGCGGTTGATCTTAGGTGCACTCATCGAGGAAGCGTGGATGCGATACTCTGCCTGCAGATCCTTGATCGCACCAATTGGCCCATTCGCGGCAAACCGCATCCACATCTCCATATCGGACGTGTGATAGAATTGCGGGAGGTAACCGCCCAGTTCTTTCTGGACCCGGGTGCGCACCACCGCGGTTGGCGAGGCGACCGGATTACCATGCGTGAAATTTCGCTTGATGAAGTCTGGTCCTGGCACCAACTGAAATTCGCCGTCGCGCTCATCAGGGGTTGGCGCACGCTCAAATCCATCTCCCACCAGGAGCGCGCGGCCAAAGACCAAATGTACGTCCTTATGGGTCTCCATGATCGCAGTTGCGCGGGCGAGGCTGCCCGCCGTCAACAAGTCATCCGCAGACAATAGGAGGGCATAATCAGCTTCAGCCCACCCGAGCAGTCCACGATTGGCGGTGCCGATCAGCCCAAGGTTCTGCTCATTCCTCAGATAGGTGACCCGTGGATCGGCCGCGGCGAGCGCTTGCCCCACCTCTGAAGTGTTGTCCGGAGAGGCATCGTTCAGGATCAGCACCCGTACGTCGACATCTCTCTGCGACAGAATGCTGGCGACGCAATCCTCAAGGAAGTGCGCATAATTGTAACAGGGAACGACGATATCGACGCTGGCCATTATCGCGCCTGATCTGATGTGACGTCTTTGAGTGCGGCCGCCACTGTGGATATGTCTTCGTCACGCATCTGGCCGTAAAGCGGCAGAATGATCCGCTTGTCCTGGTCGGCTTCAGAATGCGGCAACGGCGCTGGCAGGGCTGTGTTGCGATAGGTGTCTTCGCGGTGGGCACACATGATACCCCTGCGCGTGGCGATCCCTTTGTCGAGCATGGCCTGCATCACAGTGCGTTGGTCGCAAGCATCCGGGAGGCGCACACTAAAGCTCTGCCAGTTGGTCCGTGCCCAGCTCGGTTCGGTCGGGACATGCAACCATTGTGCCTCGGCGAGTTCGGTGCGGTACAGCTCAACCAATTCACGGCGGCGTTTCACTATGCCAGGCAGCCGTTTCAATTGCTCTCGGCCTATGGCGGCCTGGATATCCGTCATGCGGTAATTGTAGCCGAGTTCCGGATGCGTCTCGAAGACCACCTGCTGGGATTTGTGGCGGACTGTATCCGGGACGCTCATGCCATGCTGGCGCAGGCGCTTGAACCTTGCGGCCCACTCAGCATGCGGCGTCGTGATCATGCCGCCATCACCGGTAGAGAGCACCTTGCGAGGATGAAACGAAAAGACCGCTGCATCTCCGCGGACGCGGCCGATCTTTTCCCATTTTCCCTCCCACCGGATCTCTGCGCCAGCGGCGCACGCTGCGTCTTCAATAACGAAGAGATCATGCGCGCGTGCAAGTTTGACGATTGCGGCGAGATCCGCCGGCATACCCATCTGATGGACAAGAAGGATCGCCTTCGTGCGCGGTGTGATCGCCGCCCCGATCAAGGCCGGGTCCATGTTGCAGTTTAGCGGGTCGATATCGATGAAGACGGGGTCTGCGCCGCAATAGCGGATCGCGTTAGCCGTTGCGATATAGGAATGGCTGACCGTAATCACTTCATCGCCTTGCCCGACCCCGGCGGCGAGTAGCGCCAGATGCAAGCCGGTCGTGCAATTCGACACCGCGACCGCATGATCGGCACCAACATAGTCAGCGAACTCGGTTTCAAACGCCGCAACTTCCGGGCCTTGTGTCACCCATCCGGACAGAATTACGCGCGAGGCGGCGGCGGCCTCTTCCTCACCCATGAGAGGTTTGATGATCGGGATCATTCCATCACATCCTTGTTCGCACGCCACCAATCGACCAGGCGGCGCAGACCCTCTTCGAGGTCGATTTCTGCTTCAAATCCCAACAGGTTTTTTGCCTTTTGTGTATCGGCCAGTCGACGCGGAACGGCGTTGACCTTGCGCTCCGGACCATATTCCGGAACCATATCCGGATCCGCACCCATCACTTTCATCAGGGTCGCTGCAAGCTCGTTCAGGTTTGTCTCGACCCCCGAAGCAACATTGAACACTTCGTCGGTCGCATCTGATTTCAGGGCCAGAACATTCGCGCGGGCGAGTTCTTCGATATAGATGAAATCCATCGAGGTCAGTCCGTCGCCGAGAATGAGCGGCGGGACGCCGTCCTCGATTCGCTGCATCCAACGGACCAGAACCTCGGTATATTTGCCATGAATATCCATGCGCGGGCCGTAAACATTGAAGTAGCGCATCGCCACATAATCCAGTCCGTACATGGCGTGGAAGGACCGGAAGAGCCCTTCCAGCATCACTTTGGACGCTCCGTACCAGGTATCATTATTGTACGGGTGATGACGCTCATTGGTCGGAAACGTATCGGCCATGCCATAGATCGATGCGGACGAGGCCGCGAGGACGCGCTGAACATTGGCTTTGTGGGCGGCCTCGATGACATTGTAAGTGCCATCATTCATGACTTCCATCGCCTCGCGCGGATCAGCGGCGCAGGCCGTGATACGGATCGCGGCCATGTGGATCACCGCATCCATGCCCTCGGTGACGGCTTCGGTTGCCGCGCGGTCGC
This sequence comes from Hyphomonas sp., assembly GCA_024743015.1. Classification (GTDB taxonomy): domain Bacteria; phylum Pseudomonadota; class Alphaproteobacteria; order Caulobacterales; family Hyphomonadaceae; genus Henriciella. Next base: position 22,024 of record JANSXJ010000006.1, read on the forward strand.
GAATATCGCCTTTCACCAGCCGCACACGCGAATCCTTCAGGATCTTCTCAACATTTCGCATCGAGCCGCGCACCAGATTGTCAAAAATGACGATCTCGCTGGGGCTCTCGTTCGCGAGCAATTGATCAATCGTCGTCGAGCCAATGAGGCCGCATCCGCCGGTGACCAGGATTTTCGCGCCATCTAGATTCATATCGGGTGACTTTCTGTCTCTCTTGCCGAGCTTGGTGCTCTAGGCGTCGATTTCTGTATCCGCCTGTAGGCGCATGACGGCGTTCGCGACGATTTCCTGCTGGTCTGGCGTGATCTCAGGGAACATTGGAAGTGACAGGACCTCCGCCGCAGCTTTTTCCGCGTGCGGGAACTGGCCCTCGCGGTATCCGAGGAAATCAAACGCCTTGAGACGGTGCAGCGCGAATGGGTAGTGAATTCCAGTTGCGACGCCAGCTGCTTTCAATTCGTCGATCCAGCGTGCGCGGTCAGGCGTTCGGATGGCGTAGACATGATAGACATGACGCCGGTCTTCAGCCTCGAGCGGGATCTGCACTCCGCTGCCCGCAAACAGATTGCGATACCGTGCGGCAGCGGCGCGGCGCGCTTCGGTCCAGCGCTCAATATGATCCATTTTTACATTCAGGACAGCGCCCTGGAGACCTTCCATCCGCATATTGTAGCCGATGATTTCGTGGTGATACTTCTCTTCCGCACCCCAGTCGCGCAGCATACGGAGCTTGCGCGTCCAGTCCTCGCGCGCGGTAACCGTCATACCGGCTTCGCCGGCGGCTCCGAGATTTTTGCCCGGATAGAAAGAGAAACCGGCAAGGTCTCCGATCGATCCTGCTCTGCGCCCACGATACTCAGCCCCATGCGACTGCGCCGCATCCTCCATAACGATCAGGCCATGCTTTTTCGCGATCGCCATGATCGGATCCATATCGGCCATCTGGCCATACAGGTGGACAGGTACCACGGCTTTGGTTCGCGGAGTGATCGCGGCTTCCAGCGCTTCGGGATCCATAGTGAACGTGACCGGATCGATATCGCAGAACACGACTTTTGCGCCGGTATAGTGAATGGCCGATGCCGATGCGATAAACGTGTGCGGCACAGTGATAACTTCGTCCCCTTCACCGATCCCCGCGGCGAGCAAGCCGAGATAGAGCGCATTGGTCCCGCTGTTCACGCCGACGGCGAAACCGGTCTCGCAATAGTCAGCAAAGCGGTTTTCGAGCGCCGCGACTTCCGGACCGAGCACGAAGGCGCAGTCTTCAAGTGTCTTCATCACCGCGGCGTCAATTTCCGGCTTGATCGAGCGGTACTGGGCTTTGAGATCGACAAATGGGACCATGTCACGCGACCTCATGGGCTGGCAGTTGAACGGTCGCTCCGCGGGCCCGCATGGACTGGGTTGCAGCTTCGATCGCTTCAACCATGCGAAGACCGAACCGTCCATCTGAGATGGATTGCGTCTGGTTCAGAATGCAGTCGCGGAAATGCTCAGTGCCATTGCGAAGCGCTTCGGTATTGGGAACTTTCGGGGCCCACATATCGCCGACGCGATAGCCCACCCGCATTTCATGTATCTGCTCAGGATCATCCGTGAGCGACACGCCCTTGTCGTATATTTTCAGTTTCTCGGACGGCTCAAGCTCGTCAAACGTGATCATTTTTTCGGTGCCGCCAATCAGAATCTTGCGAACCTTTACTGGCGCCAGCCAGGAGACGTTCACATGCGCGATAAACCCGGTTTCGTAGAATAGTGTGATGTAGGCCAGGTTCTCCGGTGTGCCAGGATAGTGATTGATCCCGGATGCGGAAACCGCGGTTGGTTGCATATCAAACACATAGTCGAGGATAGAGAAATCGTGGACAGCGAGATCGGAAATCACGTTCACGTCGCGCTGGAACAGGCCAAGATTGACCCGCGTGCTGTCATAGTAAAGCGGGTTGCCGAGCGACCTGGACTGAACCAGCTCGCGCATTTTCTGGACCGGTCCGGTATAGAGAAATGTGTGATCCACGTGCAGCACCAGACCGCGGGACGCTGCTTCAGCCACAAGCGCGCGGGCCTGCTCAGAGGTCTCAGCCATTGGTTTCTCTAGCCAGACATGCTTGCCGGCTTTGAGCGCGGCCATGGCGAGATCGAAATGGGTTGAAACCGGAGTCGCGATTGCAATGGCATGAATGTCTGGGTGATGGATCAAAGCCATCGCATCGGTCGTCGTGTTTACAGTTGGGTAGCGCTTCGACACTTTTTCGAGCGCTGTTTCGCTGAGGTCTGCCACGGAATGCATGCGCGCGCCGTCCAGCTCCGCGAAATTGCGCACCAGGTTTGGGCCCCAATAGCCATAGCCGATCACGGCAATGTTCAGCTTCTCATCACTCAGGGTCACTGGTCCACATCCCTCATGTCACCGCGTATGGTCGCGGGAACTCCGGCAACAATGGCATAGTCGGGTACATTTTTCGTTACGACAGCGCCTGCCGCGATCATCGCGCCTTCGCCGATGGTCACGCCGCAAACGATGGTGACATTGGAGCCGATTGAGGCCCGGCGTTTCACCAGCGTTGTTTCCAGCGTCCAATCCTCGTCAGTTTGAGGAGACCCGTCCGGATTGGTCGCGCGCGGAAACCTGTCATTGGTGAACATGACGCCATGTCCCACGAAAACCTCGTCTTCTATCTCGACGCCTTCACAGATGAAGCTGTGCGAGGAAATCTTGCACCGCGCACCGATCTCCGCGTTCTTCTGAATCTCGACAAATGTGCCAATCATCGTTCCATCCCCGACCGTGCACCCATAGAGGTTTACAAGGTCCGGGTGAGGGATCTTCACGGCGCCTTTCAGCGTCACATTCTCCGAAATCGGCATCATCTTCCCCAATCGAGACGGAACGTTCCTCACAGATGCAACTCTTCTGCCAGATTCA
>JANSXJ010000544.1 GCA_024743015.1 Hyphomonas sp.
CCAAATATTGGTAGCAACGCCAGTGGCATTCCCGGTTAGCCCTGGTATGTAAGGGATCAGCTCTGTAACATTCGAGATACCCGTTGCCTCCAGAGTTTCTGCAGGGACTGCCGAAATCGCAATTGGTACTTCATTGATGGATTCAGCGCGTTTTTGGGTCGTCACGGTGACGGTTTGCAACCGTGCCTCACTGTCTTCACCCTGGTCCTGCGCTGTGGCGGGCAAATACCCACCGCTGGCCAGAATTGTCGCGCTAAGGGCCGTTGCTAAGTATTTGCTCATTTTCTTCTCCCCATAAAAGCTGCAGCAAGCTCAAAGGCTAAACGTCACTTTGGTTGATTGAACTTGCTCTACCTTGAGAAACACTCGGTTCAATCTCACTTGCTCGAGCGGCCAGTGTGATGGCGTATTGGGTCAATCGCGATTGGCAACGCGGTAAGCCTGCGGCGTGGTGCCTGACCATTTTTTGAAGTTCCGATAGAAGCTTGAAGGTTCTTCGAAACCAATAAGATAGGAGATTTCATCGGGGGTTGCGACTGTAGTTTTCAAATAATCGGCTGCGAGCTCCATCCGCACTTGGTGTAAGAGCGTTTGATAAGACGTGCCTTCCTCGCGTAGATGCCGTCGCAAGGATCTCGCGCTTAACCCCAGTTCATCCGCCAGTGCAATCAGTGATGGCGGCTTAGATGGTTTATTGATCAAAATACGGCGGACAATGCCGACTAACCCACCAGTGCGGGCATGCCGAACATAAAGCGTTTCGCATTGCGCCGTACAAATTTTAAACAAAGTTCGATTGGCCGTAATGAAGGATGTTTCAAGAGCCTCGGGCGCAAACACCAATTGATTTGTTGGTTGATCAAACTTTACCGAGCAGCCCAGAACCTCCCCATAAAGATAAGTATAGTGTGGCGCACTATATGTGACGCAGACCTCACGGAGTGGCAGTCGACCACCGCTCAAAGATCGCCCGATGAACGTCCAGTTCGCAAAAATCTCTTCGATCGTGAATCGCAAGTGCTGTCCCGTATCGCCGTGCGGTAGCGCGGTCACAACGCTAGCCTCTTTTGACAAACCCAACGTAAGTGTCACATCCAAACCTGTATGCGGAGCATAGCGAATATAAGTTTCAAGCGCTTCGCGGAGATTCGGCGCAGCGATGCAAGCGTAGCCAAGCATCCCATGTGTAAGAACGCCTTCGCGTTGACCCATTTTTAAACCCAGACCTTCGACCCCTGCTGCCTCAATCAGCTCAACCGCGGAATAAAAGTCGCGATAGAGAAACCGCTTCTCCGCCTTCAAAAACTCTTCGCGGTTTAGGTTAAGCGATTGCAAAATCGGTTCAGTATCTACGCCTTCGTCCTCTGCCAACTGGAACAGAGTGGTCATATAAATGCCCTCGACTTCTTGGGCATCCATTCCCAGCACTCTCATCAAGAACTCCTAGTCAATCTCGCCCACAGAACTCGAACTAGCTGCCATCAGTCGACGAACGACGAGCGTATGAATTGCCAAAGCCATTAAGATGCAGCCCCCGAAAAAGGTAAACAAGCCAGAGAAACCAACGCCTGCGACAAGCGCACCGGCGATCCCCGCTCCGATAACAGCGCCAGCCATTTGGATACTCACTGAGAAGACGACGAACCGACCGCTAGGGTCGGCGTCGGCGAGCGATGCATACATGAAGGGGATGGCGAGGTTCCAGCCGACATTCAACAAGATCGCACCTACAGCAAACCGCAATGCGGTCCCTTGTACAGACAGCAATATCGCGGCGGCAAGCAAAAGCACGATCGCGAGGATAACTGGGCGCACTTTGCCAAAACGATCGCCCAGGACCATTGGAAACAAAGCCCCACCCGCACCAACAATCAGAGCCAACGCAATGATTC
>JANSXJ010000232.1 GCA_024743015.1 Hyphomonas sp.
CAACCAGGACGACGTGAGAGATTCTGGTGCCGAGCTTCAGTGCCGTTTCCACCGCAACCAGACAGCCGGAATGGAAGCCCGTCAGGGTGATTGCCTCCTTGCCCGAGAGCGTTTCGATCAGGGCGCATATACTGCCCGTATATTGCTCGATGCTCGGCTCTGCGCTCCCGCCAGTGGAGCCACCTTGTCCAGGATAATCCGGCGCGATGACGCGTCGGTCGCTGGCCAATTCTGGGAGGATGGCCTCATACGCAATCGAACTGAACGGTGCCGGCGAGAAGCAATACAGATCCGGTTTACCTCTGGCCGACGCCGCACCTGCCATGCGCCAATGGATCTGTCCTTCAGGGCCGTCGCTATAGCCTTTGCGGATCATCATGCATCTGCCTCATTGGATGCGCTGGTGGCATCGAGCCGGTTCATTTGTGCGATGTACAAGCGCCGAGTGATTGGGATCAGCAGGAAAGGAATCAAGCCAAACAGGATCGGTACCGTGCCGACTGCGAGATTCAGATTATCCTCACCAAACACGCGGGAGGACAGGATGCCCACGGTCGGGGGGCCGAGCCAGAGGCCAGCCATCGAGATGGCCATGTAGTAAAGCGCCACCACCTGCCCGCGGATTTGGGCAGGCGTGATCAACAAGAGGCCGGTAACACCGATACACGAGACCATACCGATCCCGATTGTATTGACGCAAAGCACAGCGTAAGCCGTCCATCCGGTCGGCATCAGCATGGCGATTGCGCCGGTGGGCACCATGATCAGGAAACCAGCGATCAAGATGCGCAGTGGCGCGTCGCGCATACCGGCTTTCGTCCAGCGATCAGACAGGAAGCCCCATAAAAGGATATTTGCCGGTCCGAGCGCAAGGATCGCCGTGGCGTTTACGAAGGCATAATACTCCGTTTCCCAGCCCCAGACTCGCTTAAAGGTCGAAGGTAGATAGCCCTGGCTGTAAGCGATGATTGTCATCGTGCAGATCAAGGAAACATACCCGAAATAGGTTCCCCAATGGCGAGCGACATAGCCGAGCGCATCGCTCATATCGTTTCCCTTGAGGCTGTCATCCTCGATTGTCGTCAGCCGGCGCTCGGGTTCGCCCAGAAAGAAAAACCATCCGGCGACGAGAAGCCCGGGAATTCCGATCATGAAAAAGGCTGTTTGCCAGGGCGCAAGCGTGCCGATGATGGGAACGTCGATGCCCTGAGTGTTCTTGGCCCAGATCAGAATACCACCGCCGAGGAAACTTGCTGCGGCTGCCCCAATCGTCAGCGCCATCGTATAGAATGCGATCGGCTTGCCGCGTTCCTCCGGCGGAAAACTGTCGCCAATCATCGAGAAAGCGGCTGGGCTCAGCGTCGCCTCCCCGGCGCCCACGCTCATGCGGGCCATGAACATTTGCCAGAAATTCTGCGCTATGCCTGACACCGCGGTGGCGAGGGACCAGAACGCAACCCCTATCCCGACCAACCAAGTGCGACGGACCCGGTCGACCAGCCAGCCAATGAACAGGCCAGAGGTCGCATAAACAATCGAGAAGGCTGGCCCAAGGATCCAGCCAATCTGCTCATCCGACAGATTGAGATCAGCCTTTATCGGCTCAATCAGGAGCTCAATAATCTTGCGGTCGGCATAGCTGAACACGTACGCCACGGTGAGCGCGATGACGAGGATCCAGCCTTTATCAGCGGGTGGATAAGCTTTGGCGCCTGAAGGTGTCGGTTCGCTCATGCGGCGGTCTCCAGAATCTTGTAAATCACCACCAGATTGTCATCGAAATCGACGATCCCGATTTCACGCCCGATCCGGCCATCATTGGTCTCCAGACGCTCCTCGGGATATACAGTCAGACCAAGGGCGCGCGCACCGCTTATCACCGCGTCTGGATCTGCCATATCCAGCACGATGGCGCTGCGGCGCGGGGGTGGAACGGGCGGTAGGTCAACGCCCGTGATCTCGGTCAACGCCATGACGCGAACCTGATCGCGCGTAGACAGCGTGCAAAATCCCAGCGTCGCTCCATCAGGAATGTTGAAGACCGGAATGGAGTAGCTGTCCGGATTGTGCCCATGTTGATAGGCGACCTCGAAGCCCAGCACATCCCGATAGAATGTGAGAGCGCGCTCAAGATCTGCGACGACGAAGTTTCCACGCTGAAAGCGAATAAAGGGTTTCTCAGTCATCGCCCTGTTTCCTTATATCCATGTGTCTGGTTCCCCGCGAACGCGGCAGAGCTGTTTGCCCATGTTCTGCCCCGAATAGAGTCCTGCCAGCGCCGCCGGCATATGTTGGAACCCATCGGTAATTTGTTCGACAGGCTTCAGCTGTCCATCTCGGATCCAACCCGCCATCTCATCCATGGCGCGGTCCCAGTCCTCCAGATGATTATAGACGAAGAAGCCTCGCATTTGCGCATCGGTCCGGCGCAGGCGTGTGTAAGCCGGCAACCGGTAGGGCTCGTCCAGAGTGTACTCGCTGATCGATCCACACAGGACGATCCGCGCTTGGTGACGCAGATGATCCAGCACCGCATCCAGCATTGGGCCGCCGACATTGTCGAAATAGAGATCCAGGCCATCCGCGAGCGCCGAAGCGAGGGCTGATTGTATATCCTCAGACTTGTAATCAATGGTCGTGGAACACCCGAGCCGAGCCGCCAGGGCGCATTTCTCGGCGCGTCCCGCAATACCGATCGTTTCACATGCGCTGACATTTGCCGCCAGTTGGATGACGAGCGATCCAACGCCGCCTACGGCGCCAGAGACAAGCACAATGTCGTCCTTGCGCGGCGTTCCGACATTGAAATAGCCAGCCCAGGCTGACAGCCCCGTCATGCCAAGCGCGCCGAGGCCATGTGACGCGGGCAATCCATTTGGCGGCATGCGGCGGAACTTCTCCTGCGGCATCATGGATGAAATCTTATAGGTCTGCCAGCCAAGTTGGCCCTGCACCACCTGCCCTTCTTTCCAGTCGGCGTGCCGTGATTTCACGACTTGCGCGACGCCCCTGCCATGGATCACATCGCCAATCTCAAGCGGCGCCTCACCGGCGTAAGACTCACCACTCATATATCCGCGCATGACAGGTGCGAGACTGAGATACAGCGTCTGCAGCAGAACCTCACCATCTCTCAGTTCGGCAATCGGCGCTTCCAAGAGTTCAAAATCCGAGCCCCGTACATTTCCGTCCGGTCTTCCCGCGACACACCATTTCTGATGCCTCGTATCATCGAGCTGAAAACCGGAGGCGTGTCGCGCGAACTCGTCCATGCCGGCTCAGTCGTGAATTTTCACGATCTGGTTGACCTCGAAAAAGTAGCCATCGAGATCCCAGAACGAGCAGCCAATCATATCCTTCACTTTGCCATCTGCGCCGGTCACAGACCATTCGCGCGGTTCGCTGTGAATACGGCTGCCCAGTGCGCGGGCACGCTCCAGCGCACCTTTGCCGTCTTGTGATGCGACCACGAAGACAGGCGCGCCAAACTTGATTTCTGTTGGCAATTCCTCAGGTGCATCCATCTTCGGATCGAGCCATTCGAGCAGGCCAATCATGCCAATAAGGTCGTGATTGGCTTTTAGAATGATCAAACGCGTCTGGTCACCTTTCTTGCCCGCGGCAAGCTGTTCACCAGACAGCGTGAAAGGCGTGTCCATCCAGCGCGTCATCCCGAAGACTTGCTCATACCAGTTGGCCGCGCGATCACCATCGCGAACCAACAGCGTTGTGCGCTTAATGTCATCCGTCAAATGATATATCCTTTCCTTCTGACCCTATCTCTAATGGAGTAAGCAGGGACTTGTGAAGGAAAAAATCGGTGCCATCGTTTTCGACGGCGTAAGACGATTAGGTTTTTGCTGTATGCCCGTCCTCGATCTCATGGATTTCGCGTCCGAGGAAAAACGAGATCGCGGTCCGAATGAGAACCAGCAAACCAACGAAGATCAAATCGGTCAGCTCTCGCGTAATCACGGTATGCACAATGTCAGACGCGATCATGAATTCAAGCCCGGTCAGGATATAGGTTCCGAGGATGGTTCGCGCAGCGTTGAGATTGCCAAGGTTCTTTGAAATCCCGACACCGTGGCGCAATCCCGCCAATAGGCGAAACAATGCCACGAAGAAGCCAAACAGGATCAGCGCTACGCCAATCAGATCGATACAGATCGCAAGACCTTCCAGCGTTTGCGCAACCGGTTCATCGAGACCAAAGGGCAAATGCTCCAGTGACGTGCCCCCGGTCATACCGTCCATGGGATGCGAAGGCTCTGAAGCAAGCATCACAAAAGCTCCGCATCGGTGATGACTTCGATCAGCGCAGGACCTTCATGCGCGATCGCTTTAGCCAGCGCCTCGTCTAATTGCTCGCGAGTCTTGACCAATTCGCCCATCCCTCCGCAGGACCGAGCGAAACCGGCGAAGCTCGGATTGACCAAACTGGTCTGCCAAACCTCAAACTCGGCGGCCTTTTGCTCCTTGGAGATTTTTCCTAGCTCGGAATTATTCATCAGAACGTGCGTGATGTTCATCCCGTATTTGACGGCTGTGGTGAACTCCATCGCATATTGCCCGAAGCCGCCATCACCAGAGACGGAAATCACCTTGCGCCCTTTATAAGGCCCCTCTTCCTGGGTCGCCGCCCAGGCCCCCATGGCGGCCGGGAAGGAAAACCCGATCGAACCAAGATAACCAGACATCAGGACCCGTTGCTGCCCTGTCGGTTCGAAATAGCGCCCGAAGGAATAGGTGTTATTGCCCACATCCACCGGCAGGATCGCGTCCGCCGGCGCTGCGCGGGTGAGGGCCTCAAACAAGGCCGCCGCAGAGACGCCTTTGCCGCGGTCTTCAGCGACACGGCTCTCTTTCTCCGCGCGCCAGAGCGTCCAGCGTTCGGCAACTTCGCCGCGCAAATCCTGCGCTGCCGACCCGTTCCGCGCCATCTCGGCCTTCAAGAGGTCAGCCGTCACCGCGACATCCCCCATAACCGGGACGGTCACAGGATGGCGTTTGGCAAGACGCATCGGATCAGTGTCGACCTGGATCGTCGGCGCGCCTTCATAAATACCAGTATGGTCAGAGAAGCTTGAACCAAAGACCAGTAACAGGTCAGCTTCGTTCATGAACCAGCTGGCGATCGGTGTGCCCGAACGCCCCATGACGCCCGCTGCCAGCGGATGCTCGTCGCCAATCTGTCCTTTGGCCTTGAACGTGGTGGCGATCGGCGCGCCGAGCTGCTCGGCAAGCGAGATCACGCTCTCCATACCGTTCAGGGCGCCGTATCCGACGATGATCATCGGGCGCTTTGCACCTTTCAACAGCTCCGCCGCTTCGTTGAGCGCGGATGGCGGCGGTCCGACACATAAGTTCGCCATGCGGCCTTCCGGCCCATAGGCCTTGGCGTCCGTTGCTGCGGGCTTGGGTTGCACATTGTCCGGGAAGACGAGATGTCCGACGCCGCGTTCCAGAATGGATGTCTTGATCGCCTGCGTCATCAGCAAAGCATGATCCGAGGTCAGGTGTACGGTTTCGGAAAATGCAGCGACAGCTTCGAACGCGGCTTCCAGGTCGATATCCTGGAAGGCGTGTACGCCGACCACCTGGTCCTGAACCTGTCCGGTCAGCGCAAGCGCAGGCGCGCCGTCGACTTTTGCGTCCCACAGTCCGGTCAGGAGGTTTGTCGCCCCCGGGCCTGCGATTGTCAGCGCCGCTGCCGGGTGACCTGTCAGTTTGCCGTACCCGGAAATAGCGAAGGCTGCAGCGCCCTCATGCCGGATGCCATAATAGCGCAGTTTTCCTTCCGCTTCCTGCACTCTAAGCGCATCCGCGAGGCCAAGATTGGAGTGCCCGACCATACCAAAAACGCTGGTGACGCCCCAATTGGTCATCGTTTCAGCCATC
>JANSXJ010000181.1 GCA_024743015.1 Hyphomonas sp.
ACATCGATCTCGCCGAAAGCAGCAATCCGATGCAAACCATGGATTTCCCCGGCGGCGGTGGCTCGATGGGAATGATCAATCTTGGGGACATGCTTGGCAAAGCCATGGGACAGCGCACCAAACGCGTCCGCACCACGGTGGTAGAGGCCTACAAACCGCTGATCGACGAGGAAGCAGACAAGCTGATCGACGAGGACACCATTGCCCGCGAAGCGGTTCGCGCAGTCGAAGAAGACGGCATCGTGTTCCTGGACGAAATCGACAAAGTGGCGGGCTCTTCCGGCCGCTCAGGCGCCGATGTCAGCCGTGAGGGCGTGCAACGAGACCTGCTTCCCCTGATCGAAGGCACCACGGTTTCAACCAAACGCGGTCCGGTGAAGACGGATCATATCCTGTTTATTGCCTCCGGCGCATTCCATGTTGCGAAGCCTTCGGACTTGCTGCCAGAACTGCAAGGCCGTCTGCCGATCCGGGTCGAACTTACGGCCCTTACAAGAGATGATATGCGCCGCATCCTGGTGGAGCCGGAAGCCTCACTCATTCGCCAGCACCAGGCGCTGATGGATGCCGAGAGCGTCACCCTCGAATTTGAAGAAGCCGCAATTGATGCCCTGGCGGACCTGGCCGTGAAGGTGAACGACTCAGTCGAGAATATCGGCGCGAGGCGCTTGCACACGGTCATGGAGCGGTTGCTGGATGAAATAAGCTTCACCGCCTCCGATCGGACTGGCGAAACCGTAACCATCACGGCCGACTATGTCTCTGCGCAGCTTTCTGATCTGGTTGGAAACGCTGATCTGTCCAAGTTTATTCTGTAGGCTCTGCCCGCGCCACCAGACCACTGGAATAACCCATGACGTGAAAGATCTCGTTCTGATCCATCACGCCTCGAACCAGTTCTGCGCCGGGGCCGCTGGCAAAGATGGCTACATCTTCCCCGCCATGCGTTTCAGAGCCGAGCGCCACAAGCGTTTGCTGCTGGAAGTCCTTGGCCGTCGTATCGACGTCCGTCAGATCCGCGCGCGTGCAATCCTGGCTGCCATCATCATTGCGAACGCAGGCCGTTGATCCATTCGCATAGCCAAGCGTGGTGTAAGGCTTGCCATCATTGGCCCGAACGACAGAGCCGGTCGCCGCGGTCACTTTGCCAAGGATCGGATTGTTGCGTCGCGGGTAGCCCGCCATGGTCATCGTGTGGCTGTGATCTGCGGTCACGATGATCAGCGTGTCATCTGCGCTGGTCATTTCCAGGGCTGTCGCCACCGCCTGGTCGAATGCATCAGTGTCTTCGAGCGCCCGCGCTGCGTTGACGCCATGATGGGCGTGATCGATCCGGCCGCCCTCGACCATCAAGACAAATCCAGCCTCGTCCCGTGACAAGCGGGTGATGGCCGCACGCGTGAGCTCTGCCAATGACGGCTCGGCCCCAACATCGCCCGGCCGGTCCATCTCGTATTGCATGTGGGACGGCTGGAACAATCCAAGCACGCGGACATCGCTATCGAAATCTGTCGCCGCAAACTCAGCGCCATCAAGAACCAGCTTATGGTCGTCGGATTTGGCGGTCCAGGCGACGAGCAAATCGCGTTCGTCCGCCCGCCTACCCGTCGTCTCAGGATATTCTGGATCGAACGTCTCATCCGTCATGAAGTGTCGACGACCACCGCCCATCACAACCTCAAATCCATCGCCCGCTGACCAATCAATCAGTTGGGAAGCGATGTCTTTGCAGCCGGTGGAATCGGCGCTGCCAAAGCTTGTATCGTCTTCCCAGCCGCGACTTGCCGATTTGGCGTAGGTAGAGGCAGGGGTCGCGTGCGTGATACGCGCCGTCGACAATATTCCCGTCGCCAAGCCTTTGCGCTCCGCCAGCTCGAATAGAGTATCGGTCCCGCGCCCCTCGGCACTGGCGCAATTTCCAAGCGCTGCTTCGGATGTCAGGCCAAGAATGCCGGATCGCGTCTTCACACCAGACACCATAGCCGTCGCGGTCGCGGCGCTGTCCGGCACCTGATAGTCGTGAGAATAGGTGCGAGAGAGCGCGGCATAAGGCAATTGATCCATGGCCAGCTCATAGCTTTCTCCATCCAGAGCCCGCTTCTGGCCAGCATAGATCCGCCCCGCAGTGATCGTGGAAATCCCCATGCCATCGCCGACAAAGATGATCACATTTTTCGCTTCCGGAGCGAAATCAGCATCCATCCGGCTTTCCACCTCAGAAGCAGCGCGTTTATAATATGCGTCTGTAGATTGCATGGGCAGCGCCCCGCGATCGCTCAGGTCAGGTTCCGAGGCCGGCGCCTGCAAAACAGTTGTCGTAGAAATCGCGGCGCAGGCCGCAACCAGGGCGACGGCGGAAATGGATATTGCGAGGCGCATGAAACTCTCTCTGTCTGGATGGATCAGTCGACGAAAACATTAGCAGGTTCTTTTGGCTGTTTTGAAGACGATTGGCCAGCGCCGCGTTGCGCGATCAGGATACCAATCAGAATCAGGAAACCGCCTCCAGCCTGAAGCGGTGCCAGTGGCTCATCGAACAGACGCCAGGATATCGCCGCCGCGACAACCGGCTGAACCAGGACCAGGACGCCTGCGACAGCTGCGGGCGTGTGCCCAAGCCCGGTAATGATCAGGCCTTGCCCGGCGACCTGTACCGCCAGCGCCAGAAAGAGTGGCACGATGAACCCACTGAGATCGGCCGGAAAGAAACTCTCACGAAACACAAGTACGAGCAGCCCGGCCACCAGGATTTCGAACGCTGTGAGCCAAAAGATGGTTTCCAGCCCCCCAAGAGTCCGGCGCGCAACTTTCGCGGCGACGATATAGCATGATACCAGGAGCGCGGCTCCGAGCGCGAGGGCATCGCCGCGAATATCCGCCTTGCCGTCAACACCGCCGCCAAGTGTGAGCGCACCGGCACCCAACATCGCGACCAGCACGGCCACAAACCAGATCGGAGTTGGGCGCTCCTTCAGGAAGATCCAGGCCGTCAGGCCGACACAGACATTTCCGAGATTCACAATGAAGGTTGAATTGGCGACCGTCGTAAATGTCAGCGCCCAATGCCAAAGCCCGATATCCAACGCAAAGCAGACCGCTGCAATGACCACGAACTTGTTGGGCTTTGCGGGCAGGCGACGCTCGACCAGAATGACCAGAAGAAACAGGATGGGCAGCGCAAATGTGTAGCGCCAGAACGCGATCGCCTGTGGGCCGAGATCATCCAGCCCCAGACGCAATCCAATCGGAGCGAGACCAATGCAGACACCGCCCATGAATACCAGGAGCGGCCCGAACCAGACCGGCAAAGCGGCCGCGGCGTGTTTGTCTGACATATTAGCTGAACCCCAACCGCGAACGGACCTGATTTGCCGTCATACCGTCTGCGCGCAAGCTCGCAAGCGAAATGCTTTGCTGTCGTTTGGAGAGTTTGTGACCGGTTTCATCGAGGATAAGCGGATGATGCTCATAGACCGGCGCAGACCATCCCATTAGCGCCTGAAGCAGTGTTTGAACGTGCGGCGCGTCGATCAGATCCTCGCCGCGAATGACCTCCGTGATGCCTTGCAGCGCATCGTCATGGGTAGCGGCGACATGATAGGCGCTCGGGCTGTCTTTGCGCGCGAGGACAATATCCCCCTCGCGCGCCGGATCTGCCATCCTCGTGACCAGTCCCTCCGCAGTGCGCTCCTGGAACGACAGAGCATTCCAGGCATCACCAAGCGCATCCTCACAGGCTGACAGCGACAATCGCCGCGCAAATGGTACGCCGCTGCTGAGAAGCTTTTCTTCCTCATCCAGCGGGTGCGGTCCCGGACGAAGCGGATCGCTCATCTTCGCCAACTCGGTACGGGTGCGGAAGCATCGATAGGTGAGGCCGCGCCGCGTAAGCGCCTCTACAACCGCCCGAAAGTCTGAGAAATGCTCAGATTGCACCCGAACCGGCTCGGGCCAGGACAGACCCAGCCACGCCAGATCCTCATAGATGGCAGTTGTGTATTCCGGACGACAGCGTGTGGTGTCGATGTCTTCGATTCGCAACAAGACTTCTCCGCCTGCTTCTGACGCGCGCCGCCAGACCTGTAGCGCCGACGCCGCATGCCCCAGATGCAGGTAGTAAGTGGGAGACGGTGCAAACCGGGTCCGAAACGCGCTCAACTGTGATCTCCCTGACGCAGCTGGAGGGTGAATCCAGCCCTAACAGTGATTAGACGTTGCGAGAATGCCTGTCTCTGCGGTATCGGAAGTCTGGTTATCCACATGGCTGGAAGTACAGTATGCCCACGCAGCTTACCCCTTTGATCAACTGGTTTGAGACCAGCATTGTCGGCTCACCTCTTTGGAGTGGCCTTGGTCTCGCAGCTGCGGCACTGTTCGGGTTGCTCATGCTCTGGACCCTGTTCAAACTTGTGGCCCGCGGCGTTCGAAGTGTGTCCGAGACGCTGTCCGGCCGTAAGCGCCGCTCCACTCAGGGCTTTGGCATCGCCGTCGCCCCGATTGTGGGACCCGGCGGCAGCAAACAGACCAAGGCCGTGATTGCAGCCCTGCAAGAGCATTTGGGCTTGTTCACGTTTGGCTCGCCATTCGAAATCGTCAAAGCCCCCAGAATCCGCTCGCGAGGCGCAAAAGGCCTCCGCGCCTCCGCCGTTCAGTATCTGGAGCGGTCCTCAACCGATCTCGTCCTCTGGGGTGCCCGTACCGGCGGCAAGCAGAAAGCATCCGAAGTTGAGATCCTCTCCTGCGCTGGATCACTGGCTCCCGCCGATGCCATGCATTTCGAAGGCTTCTTCCCGCTCCTGACGCCGCAGAACCAGGACATCACGTCTCGCGCTGTGGCCTATCTGGTCGCGCGGGCGCTGCAACCGGGTCTCTCCGATGGCAGCGCCTTCAAGGCTGAGAAGCTGGAACCTGTCGCCGACATCCTGGTCGCCTGTCTGGAAAACCCGGAGGGCACTCAGGAACGCACGCGCCGAACGCTTGAGCACGACTATTCTTCCATGGCGCTCAACATTGGCGGCGAAACGCATTTGACCCGGGTCGCCAAGCTTCGGCGCCAGAGCCTCAGCTCGGAAGAGAAACTCCCGCCTTCGTTTGAAGTTCATGCCCGAATCGATCTCGGCCGCGCCTTGTTGGGGCTCGCAGCGATCAATTTTGACCCGGTCCGCGTCCGCGAAGCGATGGACCATCTCAAGATTGCGGTCGAAATGCTCAAGTCCGACCAGGTCTTGCAGCTGGCACAGGTCACCAATCAGGCGGTTCAGCAAGGTCAGGCGATGCTCGCCAATCGCAAGCGCTTCTCCGTCACCGGCGGTTCGACCATCTAGTCGACCGCATGCGCTCCAGGCATCGGACAGCTCACACCCGTCCCGCCAATACCGCAATATCCACCAGGGTTCTTGGCGAGATATTGCTGATGATAGTCCTCAGCGGCATAGAACGCGTCGAGCGGTTTGATTTCGGTCGTGATCTCGCCGCGCCCAGCCGCGTTTAGCGCCGCCTGGTAGGCCGTCTGGCTAGCGCGCACGGCGGCGAGGTCCGCCTCGTCCGAGACATAGATCGCTGACCGATACTGCGTGCCGATATCATTGCCCTGACGCATA
The DNA here is from genome assembly GCA_024743015.1 of Hyphomonas sp. Taxonomy (GTDB): domain Bacteria; phylum Pseudomonadota; class Alphaproteobacteria; order Caulobacterales; family Hyphomonadaceae; genus Henriciella. Next base: position 5,601 of record JANSXJ010000181.1, read on the forward strand.
CCCTGGGTTGGGTCGTGGCTCTCCCAGAACAGTTTCAGCAGCGCGTCGAGCGTGACCTGATCGGGATCAAAAACGACGCGCACAACTTCGGTATGGCCGGTCTGGCCAGAGCAGGTCTCTTCATAGGTTGGATTCGGCGTGTACCCGCCTGCATATCCGACCTGGGTGACAATGACGCCTTCGGTCTCCCAGAAAATCCGTTCCGCCCCCCAGAAGCATCCAAGCGCAAACGTGATCTCGCGCAATCCATTCTCTGCCGGGGTCGAGAGGTCCCGTCCGTTGACGAAATGCGTGGTCGCGGTCGGTATCGCGGCAGCGCGGCCCGGTAAGGCGGAGGCGCGATCGGGTAGAGCCAGCGGCTTGCGAGAGAACAACATTTCAGCATCCTGTGTGTGACGGGTCTGCAGACAATATGGGCGAAGTGCAGCCGACTGCAATGACATGGCTTGCGATATTGCTCACCTCAAGTATACACCGCCGCTTACGGTGAGGTGGCCGAGTGGTCGAAGGCGCACGCCTGGAAAGTGTGTAGGCGGTATCCCCGTCTCCAGGGTTCGAATCCCTGTCTCACCGCCATTCATTCCCGGGAGCGCTGAAGCGCGTTGATCCTTGGGGCGTATCCCACCCGATTGCGTCAACTGAATATGGATTCCAGCGAGAAAACGCTTGCAGTTTATGCGGTTGGCCGTAAAGCGCGCCAGCGCGATCTTGGAGAATGCGAAATGTCAGAATCTCTCACACTCGGTTGGGAAGAATGGATCGACTTGACCGATCTTGGACTGCCCGCGATCAAGGCCAAGGTCGACACGGGCGCAAAAACGTCTGCGTTGCACGCGATCGAGATCGAACCATTTGGCCCGTCAAACAATCCGCAGGTGCGCTTTCTGATTCAGCCGGATCCGAAGAACCCGGATCTCGAATTGACGTGTTCAGCGAAAGTCGTGGACCGGCGAGACGTGACAAGTTCAAATGGCGAGACAGAACTTCGTTATGTGATCGAAACCAAAGCACGGCTGGGCAACAAAACCTGGCCAATTCAGATCACGCTCACCAATCGTGAAAACATGACCTATCGCATGTTGCTTGGCCGGCAGGCCATTGGCGATGACATGGTCGTCGATCCAAATGAATCCTTTATCCAACCGCAACTGAGCTATGATGCGTACAAGACGCTGCCCAAGCGAAAGCCTGTACGCCGCCCGCTCAGGATTGCGCTCTTGTCGCGTGAACCCAATTCCTATTCGTCAAAACGTCTGGTCCAGGCGGGTGAAGCGCGGGGTCATGTCGTGGAAGTGATCGACACACGGCGATGCTATATGCGGATTGGTGGTCTGCGTCCCGAAGTTCATTATGATGGCAAAAGCCTGCCCTATTATGATGCCGTTATCCCGCGCATTGGCGCCTCCATCACGTCATATGGTACCGCGGTGCTTCGACAGTTTGCGAGTACGGGCGCTTATTGCCTGAACACGGCCAGCGGAATCATTGCCAGCCGCGACAAACTCCTCGCTCACCAGCTGCTCTCTGACGCGCATATCGGCATGCCACTGACCACATTTGCGAGCTCACCAAAGGACACCAAAGACCTGATCAGCCTGGCAGGTGGAGCGCCCGTCGTGGTCAAGCTGTTGCAGTCCACACAAGGGCGCGGCGTTGTCCTGGCTGAGACGCGCAAAGCCGCC
>JANSXJ010000045.1 GCA_024743015.1 Hyphomonas sp.
CGAAGCCAATAAGAACCGTCCATTTTTCCTGTACCTGGCGCATTGGGCGCCGCACACGCCTTTGCAGGCCACCCAGGAAGACTATGAGGCCGTAGGAGATATTGAGCCGCACCGCTTGCGTGTCTATGCCGCTATGATCCGCGCGCTCGATCGCAGCGTTGGCCGGGTGATGGACAAGCTGGAAGAAGAAGGTCTCGCGGACAACACCATCATCGTGCTGAGCAGCGACAATGGCGGCGCAGGCTATATCGGTCTGCCTGAGGTGAACGCGCCTTATCGTGGTTGGAAGATCACGCTGTTCGAAGGCGGTATCCGTGTGCCCATGTTCGTCAAATGGCCGTCGCGCATCGCGCCCGGAACAGTGGTCGACACGCCGGTCGCGCATATCGATTTGCTCCCGACTTTGGCTGCAGCGGCAGGCGCGGAGCTTCCATCCGACCGCATAATTGACGGCCGGAACATTTTGCCCGCCGCGACGGGCGAGGGCAGCATCGAACGCCCCAACGACGCCATTTATTGGTCATCGGGAAGCTACCGTGTGGTTCGGGCTGGCGACTGGAAACTGCAAATCGATGGAGTTCAGAACAAGGCCTGGCTGTTTGACCTCAAGGCTGACCCGACCGAACAGGTGAACCTTGCGAATGAGCGTCCGGAGAAACTTGCGGAGCTGACAGCGCTTCTGGAGGCGCACCACGCAAACGCCGTCCCACCGCTTTACCCTCACAAGATTGAAAGTCCGATCGCGATTGATAAAACGCCTGTGCAAGGCATCGAAGCCGATGATGAGTATGTTGTCTGGCCGAACTGATATGCGAGAGGAAGACATTTCAAAACTCGGGCAACACCTTATGCTGACGACATACAATCCAATATCGAGGGGATCCTGGTGAGCACCGCGACCAAAAAAAGTCCTTGGCCAGAACTCGAAGCTGGCACCGAAGACGGGCGACGCCGACGGAGTGATCGTAGCCGTCGTCGCATCATTGAGGCCATGTTCGATCTGATCTCCGAAGGGCATATGTCCCCCAGCGCCGTCGACGTGGCCGAGCGCGCAGGCGTTGGCTTGCGCACCGTGTTTCGCCATTTCGAGGACATGGATAGCATCTATGATGAAATGACTGCGGAGCTTACCGAAGCCGTGATGCCAAAATTCATGGCGCCTTACGAAGCCGCTAGCTGGCGCGAACACCTGATGGAGTGCGTGGATCGACGCGCAGACATTTATGAAACCGTGTTCCCGATGCGGGTCTGCATGATGCTGAGACGCTTTCATTCCAAGTTTCTGGGCGAGCAATATGAGCGTGAGACCAAACTCGCGCGGTCAGCCCTTAAATCCATCCTCCCGAAACAGGTGACCGCAAACCGGGAGCTGTTTGGAGCGATTGAGGCGCTGCTGGATTTTTCCACCTGGCGTCAATTGCGGCAGGATCAAAATCGCTCAGTGGAGAGCGCCAAAGCTTCGCTTCGTCTTGCGCTGAATGGCCTGATCGCGGACGTCGATGCGGACTAGCGGTCGAACTCTGCTCGCAATGGCAAGCGCGATGGGCATCGCCGGTTGTGGCCCGACCGAAACCCCAATCCCTGACGCCGTGTCCGTGTGCGCCAAGCCCAATTTCGAAATCGGGACCTTTATTGAGATCCCGACTGGCAAGTTCACCAAAGGCGCGGACGCATACTATCCGGAGGAGCGGCCCTCGTTGGATCTGCATGTGGAGGGGTTCTGGATCCAGCAGCACGAAGTAACCAATGCGCAGTTTGCCGCTTTCATTGAAGCCACTGGATATGTGACTGATGCCGAACAGGGCGTGCTCGATGGACGCGAAGGCGCAGGGTCCGCTGTCTTTCTCCACCCCGATCAACGCGAAACAGATGCTGCGCCATGGACTCTGCTCCCCACCGCGAACTGGCGCGCGCCCTTTGGGGCCGAAGAGACAATAGATGACCGCTCGCGAGAGCCGGTCGTGCACATCTCCAAACGCGACGCCGAGGCTTACGCGAAATGGGCGGGTGGCCGCCTGCCATCAGAAGTGGAATGGGAATATGCGGCCACGCTGGGATTGCCGGACGCAGAGGTCAGCACATCAGGCGCTTATGGCCCCAATGGTCCGCGCGCCAATACTTGGCAGGGCATATTCCCGGTCGCTGACATCGCCACAGATGGATATTCAGGGGTCGCACCGGTCGGCTGCTTTGAGGCGGATCAGATCGGACTGCATGACATGATCGGGAATGTCTGGGAATGGACCGATACGCCGTACGGACCACAGACCCACACAATGAAGGGCGGGTCCTTTCTGTGTGCAGACAATTTCTGCCGACGCTATCGACCGGCCGCGCGTCACCCGCAAGAAACCGACTTTTCCTCCAACCATATCGGCTTCCGCATTGTTCGGGACGCACCGCTTTGACAGCCGATGGTTTCCATGCCGCTCAACTTATGGCACTTTAAACGCAATTAGTTTCAAGCCACGAAAGTGACGGTTCGTCATGACCATTCCAAGGCTGAAGATCGCGTGGGTCGCGCTCCTGACGATCGCATTTCTCTGGTTTAGCGCCTGGTATGGCGGCTCCGGCAAACCGATCTCGGCTGAGGAAGGTGAACGCCTCCTTGAACAGGTCAGACAGGCCTATCCGGATGCGGACAGTAGCGAACGCCGCTTCCTCTCCAATCTTCAGGAGATGATCCCGCGTGATGATGGCAAAGAGTTTTACGCGGTGAATCTCGAAGACCTCAAAGAGGGACCGGAAGCCCGTCAGTCGGACCGCGCCTATGCGAAGGTCGTCATGCCACTTCTATTCAAACGCGCTGGGCATCCGGTCTTCGTGTCCAATCGTGCGGGGCTGATGCTCGGACAGTATGGCAATCAAGTCGATCGCGTCGCGGTGGTACGCTATCGTTCCTTGCGGGATATGATCGAAATGGCCATCGAGCCTGCCATGCAGGCGGGAGAGGTCCACAAGTTCGGCGCGCTGAACCATACCGAAGTTTTCATCACGCGCCCGACCATCTCGTTCGTGCACGTAAGAGTGACGCTCGCACTGGCCTTGATCATTATTGGCTGGCTCGGCCTGCGCGGACTAAGCTGGTTGAACCGACGACAGCAATCCTCCTAAAGCGTCTTATCAGTTCCCAGACTTCGTGATCTTGTCAGATCCAGCTGGCAAGCTGAATATCATACCGTCTCCGCCGACTGTGATCTTGCCATCGAAGATGGATTTTGAGTCTCCGAGGAAAACAGATTCCAGCATCTTCACCGGAAGCTGCGGAACAATGTGATAATAGACCAGATGATCGACACCTGCTTCCTGCGCGGCGCGCGCAGCTTCGTCTGGATCCGTGTGATAGTCGAGAATGTCCTCGAATATTGTGGCCTGGTTTGTCATTCCGCGCTCACCCAGCACCGTCCCGATCGCCTCGACCATTTCCTTGTTCAGCGCCTCATGCAGCATCAGATCGACGCCTTGTGACGCAGCGACGAAGCACGGTTCATAAATCGTATCACCGCTGATCGAAACAGATCGATCCTTGTAGTCGATCCGATAGCCAAAGGCGGGCTCAATCGGCGCATGGTCGACGCGGATCGCTGTAATCTTGAGGTCTGCGTCTTCAAACACCACCAACTGCCCCCCCGGACCTGCCGGGATGATGATTTCATCTGGCGCACCACCAAAACCGTCTGGATTGGCGACCTCTGGCCCGTGATGGGCGACGCGGTATGTGCTATCCAGTCGGTAGGCTGCGTTGAACCCTTCGACCACGCTGATTGTTCCTGTCGGACCGCGAACAGGCGTGGGTTCGGACCGGCTACCTCCAATCCAGGACAACACCAACAGCTCTCCCAAACCATCAATGTGGTCAGAGTGAAGGTGGGTCAGGTAGACACTCTCCAGCCGCGCCAGCGGGAATCCCATGCTGCCCAGATTTCGTGTCCCGCCCGATCCCACATCAAAGACGAATGCACGGTCCCCGGCGAGCACGCCGAGGCATGGCCCTGCCCGGGTCGCATCAGGCATGGGAGATCCTGTGCCGCAAAGATAGACATGCAAACCATCCGGCAACGAAGCGCTGCGGTCGACGCCTGCATTCTGCTCAATCGCGCGATGGAAGGCCCGTTCAGCGATTTGCGGTTTGAATACATTGAAAGCGATAATCGCAACGACAATCAAACCGGCGAGACCGATCGATCCACGCTTGAGCCAGATCATGATTTCATCTCCTTCAGGAAGAGCTCCATCCACGGCAAACCGTGCGCGGCCTTTGGCATGACCGTCTCAATATTAAGCTGACCCGCGAGCCCCGCAGCACGATGAATGCTCGCGGCCTGCCATTCCTCAGACATGGACATGCGGAGCAAAGACCCGCGATCAGGATAAGCCGCAATTGCGACTTCGTCCCAAAGCTCTTCGACCTGGCCGAGCGAAAGGAACGTCACATCGGAGATATAAAACAGTCGACCACCATAGTCTGGAAGAATTCCAGCCACGGCTGCACCGTAAAGCCCATAAGCCTGGCGTCCGGTCAGATCGGTTTCGCGTCCGTCTTCATATTCGGCCTTGTCTTTGAACTTCAGCAGATTGAGCATGAAGATCGGACCTTCTGGGCCGGTTTCTGCCATGCCTGCGATCTGCGAAGCCTGGCTTGGCCTCACTTCGTTAATGACTTCCATATCAGACGGCTCCTGTGCTTGTTTCTTCAGATGAGGCAGCGGCTTTCAAAGCCTCCTCGATCACCCACAATCGATCCTGCCCCCAGGCCGCGGTGTCGCCGACACGAAAGCTCGGCACGCCCCATACATCATAGGACAGCATCTCAGATTGATTGCGCTCCTCGACCGCGCGCCAGTCATCCGTTCCGAGGAGCGGCTTCATCTCCGCCCACGATAATCCTGCCCGTTCGGTAATGCGCTTCAGGCCTGCATCGCTTCCCGCATCAATGCCTTCGCTCCAGACGCCGGACAGGAATGATTTTGCAAACTCATAGCCTTTTCCGAGCTCAATCGCTCGATGGAGAATGGCATAGCCGCGCTCGACCGGCTTGCCGACGGGATCGCAAATGTTCCCGAACGGAATGCCCAGGCGCTCCGCTTCCCGCACGACGTCACTCATAATGTAAAAGCCCTTGGAGCGGCGAATCTCCATGCCGCGCATAACCATTGGCAACACAAAACGCAGCTTCAGATCTGCGCCATAAGCATCTGCGAGCGATTTGATGCGGTCTGCGACAATGCCGGTATAAGGACTTCGAAACGACAGATACCAATGGATCTCCGGCCGATCTCGTGTTGACGCTGAAACCGCGCCCGACGGCACCACCGGCGGCGCGAAAATTGGCGAAGGGTTGTCACCCGTCGCGGCGCCCAGATCGGTCAACCTCGCTTCCAGATAGTGTAGCCGATCCACGCCCCAGTACCACTCCCCGCCATAGAACAGAGTCGCGCCCAAATAGTGCCCCCTGGCATCTCGCCGTTCCGCGCCATCCTGCAAAGCCGTTTCATGATCGGCGTGCGCTTGTGCGCTGACGTCAAACTCTTCGTTCAGCCAGAGCTTTGCGCCAATCTGTTCCGCTTGTTCGAAGAATGCATTAGTGCCCAAGGCAGCGGCGAGCGCTGTGTTTGCTGCCTCAATCTGCTCGCGAGAGGGTTGGCGTTCGGTGTGGTTGAAGGTCAAGCCAGCCCGCTTCGCCAGGCGCGCAGCATCCGTTCGCGCATAGGTTTCCAGTTTCTCGCGCTCGGGGGCAGCCCAATCGGGTGGAGGCGCCACAAGATTGACCTTGAGCTCGACATCGAACCGTCGACAGAATTCCGGCAGAACCTGCACCATCAGATGCGAGTATGGATCTCCCGCCTCATGGAAATACTCCACCAGGTGCGGTGCATTACTCGCGCGCCGCTCTCGCTCGACTTTGGCGCGTTTGGCATTTCTTCGCTCGATGCTGAACATCCGCTTCGTCACGCTCTTTTTGATGAATGCTTTCACGCCCATAGCCATCTCCCGCAACGATCCGGGCATCAAACACGTCCATCGTTTCTTCGCCCTAGAGTTTCATTTAATGGCATTTGCGATGCCATTACAAACAAATTCTGATCAGCCGGCCAAATCGGTTCGGCGACCAAACCTATGACGAACAGTCGCCGTCCATGCTGGCAATCCAGTCCCGGATCAGCGCGGCACCTTCGGCGTGGGAGAGCGATCGACCAAGCTCAGGCATCATGGCACCAGGTTTCGTCGTTTCCAGGCGGTAGATCAGAATGGACTCATCTGGCGCACCGGGAACAATGCTGAACGCTCGACCGCCCGTTCCAGAGCCCGCTGCGATTGGCAGTTTGCACACGCCCAAAGCCGGTCCGACCGCGGCGTCGACCGTCAGATCGAGGCCAGACGTATCCGCCGGTCCAGCGGGATTGTGACAATGCGAACAATTGATATCGAGATATGACCGAGCGCGCTGTTCGAGCGGCAAAGAGTGATCCGTCCAGTCCGCGTTCGCCGGCAGGGTCGCTGCGTCTTCTGCGGGTTTCAGAATGCCTTGCTCGGTCAGGAATGCGATTTGGTTTTTGTCCTCACCATTGTGAGCATATGGCTTATTGAGGTGCCGCGCACGCACGCCGAGGGGTTGGATCTCACGGGTCGTATTGTTCGGGGCGTGGCATCCTGCGCACTGATTGATGTCCGGGACGATGTAGGCGAAGTCCACACGTTCACCATCCGGCTCAACAAGCGTGAGCGGTTTGACGTCACCTATCTTGGTCAGAACCGCGTCGGTCTGCGCCTCGTTCCAAACATAGGAAACCGGCTCCCACCCCAGTTCGCGGCGTACAAGAAGGCGTGTTTCCATCAGCCGGATTGTATCCAGGTTCGAAAGCGCCGGGTTGACCTGACCTGTCGGATCATTCGACTTCAGGACTTCGGACGCGCCTGGCTCCGACTTCGGATAATAGAACGTCTTGCTGATCACCGTACCAACCGGCAGATCCGGCACACCGCCAGTGTTGAGGTCCACGGCGGGCGCATTGCTTGGCACCCAGATCGTCCGCAACTTGTGCGCATAGTCGGTGAACAGAGGCGAGTTCAAGTCATATGGATGGACACCTTCATTCAGCTCCAGCGCGCCGCCGGACACGTCAAACAGCCCCCAATCGCTCAATTGCGTCGGATTGTCCGCCGGGTGACTGACAATTTCAGGTTTTCCGGGAGCGCACGCGGCAATTCCGAACAGGAACAAGCCAAAAAGCGTGGCCCCAGGAGCAATCCGTTTCAGGCTCACGTTCCGCAGTTCCTAAGACCGACCAAGATCAACCGCGGGAAGCTTTTCCAAGCTGCATTCGAACGGAGACATCTCGGTAGAGGGCTCGGTAAATCCACTCGGACCATTCGCGTTCAGGATTCCCACATCGCCATTGTCTATGCAGATCCGCAGCGCGTCCGGCGTCACACCGTCAACTTGTTTAGCCTCATCGTAAAACCCGTCCCAGATGATATCCGGCAACCGGCCATCCTCACCGAACAACATGATCCGCGCCAATGCCAGCTCAGGTGTGTCGGGGTCCTCGCCGCCACCGGTGAACGTATTCCCGTAGATGAAAATTCCTTCCGGATAAGGATCGAAACTTTCGCTGGTCGAGCTCTCTGAATAACCGGTGGTGAAAAGGCTTGATATGATGATGTTGCCGGTCTTGTTGTCTGAGATCTCGTTATTGAAAATCTCAACATCATCGTTAGAGTTCACGATAATACCGGTGCCAGCGGGCACGCTCGCAACTGGCGTCCCCGGATGACCGAAATTGTCCGTATTGTTGGCGAACACCTGATTGTCATAGACGCGCGTAACGCGTCCTTCCTGCTGTAGCTCGGGCATATTGAACACGAGAATGCCGCCCGTATTATTGGTTGCGACATTGTCATAGACGTCCGCACCGACTGTGTTCTCAATCTCGATCCCTGCGACATTGTACTCAGCGCGATTGTTGCGAACGATCACATCGAGTGATTGTCCGACATAGACGCCCGCATCCGAGGCCCCGATCGCCACATTGCCCTCCACCAGTACATTGGTCGTCTGGACGGGGTAGATGCCATACGCGCCGTTGTCCTGACTTGGGCCATTTGTCCATTCGGTTCGGACGCGCCGGATCGTGATATTCTCGCCTTCATTGACCTTGAGGGCATCGCCCTTTGCATCCTCTATTGCCAGGTCCTCGATCGTGAAATCACTTGCAGTGACGAGCAAACCCTCAGCCCCGGCAATCTGATCGGCAAAACTGAGAACGGTCTTATCCATCCCCTCCCCGCGGATCGTCACTCCATCCACCGTCAGGCTGAGGCCGCGATTAAAATTGTAGGTTCCTTCGGGTATTTCGATGACGTCGCCGGGCTCGGCGTCAATCAGCTGCGTCATCAAGGCCTGCTCGGCGCTGATGTCGGCTTCGGGTGCATCCGTCTCCGTCGCTTGTCCGCAACTTGCCAGTATCAAAGCTGATGTCGCCAATAGCGCAGTTCTTATTCTCATCTGGATCCTCCCAATCGAACCTTTTGGTTATGGCTCGCATTGTGGACTCGAAAAAGCTGTGGGTCCATGCGCCGGGCGTGTTGACGTCGCGCCTGTCCGCAATCCTAGCCGTCCCAGCTATACCCGAACCGCTGGATGTCGGCCTCAAACAACTCCTCGACCAGCGAGCGGGTTTCATCGGTATAGTAATCGCGCCAATCCTGTTTTCGTTTCGATGCGTTCAGGAATGGCAACTCGGCGGAGACGCCGATCGTCCCGCAAACCGTCTGGAAATCCTGTTGGAGCGTCTCAAACCGGCCGACAAAGTCGACGATTTGCTCACCGTCATCATCAAGAATGAATGAGCTCTGTGAGGGCGCGCGCTCGTCGAACTGGTAGCGGATATAGGCGTCAAAACTGCCAAGCTCGCGGATGATATCGTGCTGGCCATGGGCGGGAGTCTGCAAAGCGTAAGCATAGTTGGACACCTGCCAGTCCCACGGATTGCGCACAAAAGTGAATTTAAATGCCTCATCAAAGGCCCCCGCAGGCATCTCGTTTCGGATTTCCTGCGCCGTGAAATGTTGCCCATTGACCAGCCGCGCTCGCCATCCGAGCAAAGCTTCAAATGGCCCTGGCGCTAGCCGAATGGCTTTGTTGAGATATCGGTTTCGAAAGTATGGCGGGCAATGTTCCCGCAAGGCCGAAACCACGGACTCGCCACCCGTTTTCCAGATATGGATGAAGACGAATTTTCGAGTTGGATCATAAAGCATTCAGCCGACCATTCGTATTGCGAGGGTTCAATCCTTCCACATCGTATAGCGGTCGGCCTCAGAGAACGCCCATGACACCCTCTCATTGCGATAGGACTTTGCGACTTTGCGTGTCAATACAATCCGAAGCAGGACGAATTGCACATTGCAAGGAAGCCAGAAATCTGTAGCCAATAAAGGCGGGACGTAGAATTCCTGGTAAATCACAGCATCCGCCTGGATCCACAGCTTCGCTGGCAAGATTCTTGCGTGACAATCCCGATCGGAAACTGTGACAGCAAAACGAGTTCGCGCATGCGTGTGATGGTAATTGGAGGTGATGGTTATTGCGGGTGGCCGACGGCACTGCGTCTGTCGGGCCTCGGGCATGACATCATCATCGTGGACAATTACTCGCGTCGACGCATTGGCGACGAGCTCGGTGTTCAGAGCCTGACATCAATTTCATCTCTGGAAGAGCGCGTCGCTGCATGGGCCGAGATTGGTGGAGCGGCGATTTCCATCCACGAGATTGATGTCGCGGAAAACTATTCAGAACTGGCGAACTTAGTTTCGGAAACACGTCCCGACGCGGTCATTCATTTTGGCGAGCAGCGCTCAGTACCTTATTCCATGATGGACCCGTCCGCCGGGCTCTTCACGGTTCGTAACAATATCATGGCGACGACAAATTTGCTCGAAGCCTTGATCCAGACGCAGACAGATGCGCATGTCATTCATCTCGGATCGATTGGTGTCTACGGATACGAAACGCTGGGCTATGAGGTTCCCGAAGGTTATCAGAAAGTCCGCCACGTCGACGCGTCCGGCAACCTTGGACCGGAGCAAGAGACGCTGCATCCGTTCAATCCCGTGTCGAAATACCACCTTACCAAAGCACTCGATCATCTCGGACTGGCTTACTATGCCGCGAAGCACGGCTTGCGCGCCACCGATTTGTGCCAGGGCACCGTTTGGGGAGCGGAAACCAAAGAAACGCGCCTCGACAAGAGACTGGCCAATCGCTTCGACTATGACCCCGTATACGGCACCGTGCTCAACCGCTTCGCGTTGCAAGCCGCGCTCGGTAAACCAATTTCTGTGTATGGCACAGGCGAACAGACCCGAGCCTTCATTCATATTGAAGACGTGCTTGCCTGCATCGAAGGCGCGCTGGCATCACCGCCAAAACGCCGCCACCGCGTAAAAGTCGTCAACCAGATTGCTGAATGTATGCGGATCAAAGATCTCGCCAATTTGTTCGGCGAGCTGTCCAATTCCGAAATCATGCACATCGCCTCGCCTCGCTCTGAGCCCGACGAAAACGAACTCGCCGCGAGCAATCAAGGCGTCAAGGATTACGGGGTGCGCCCGACGCTGATCTCTGCGACCAATGTGTCTGAGCTGATCAATTATGCCAAGCGTCATGCCGACCTTGTAGACGCCGACAAGCTGTATCCAACTTCGGAAGAAAAGCGTTTGGAACCGGTCACTTAGGGCATTAGCCCTGCTGAGCGGTTATCCGTGAACCGGCGGTTTCAGAACGTGCCTGCCCGGACGTCTCGCCCGAAGCGTTCCCAGTTTGAGAAATTGTATTGAGCAGGGCTCGGACGCCGGAACCATCTTCCAGAAACAGTTCTTCCCGGCGGGACAGGATGGATGCGCGCTCCGCCTGGTACGCCTCCCAATCCATGTTCTCGATCAGCGTGCAGACCTGATCCACATACGGATCCGAAACGGCGTGACCAATTTTGTGGGGTTCCAGATGCCGTGCCATTTGCGACTGTGCCGTGAACAGCGGAACGGCCCCGAAATAGCCGCCATGGTACATTCGGCACGCCAGAAGAAGCTCAGAATTGCCATTCTCGTCAAAGAAGTCGAGACACCAGACGAAATGGACGCGCCCGTACAGGTCTTCGAGGTCATCCGGCATCAGGTATGGGCCTTCATGCACCCAGTTCGGATGGCGATCGACAATCTCCATATAGGCCTCAAGGCCGGTTTCTGTCGGAAACCCGCGTGTGTAGATCAGCACTTTGTCGCCGAGACGCTCTGCGATCTCAGACAATAAAGCCATGCTTTTGCGGCATCTCAAAGTTCCGAACCAGCCAATTACCCAACGATCCCTGGACTGTTTCCAGGCTTCTGCCCGCTCGGATGGCGGCGCATCCTTAGTCGGGATCTCATCCAACTGGATCCGGTTTTCGAGCAGGAAGTATGGCCTGTCATAGTTCTGATACGGCGCAAGATATCCTTCGGCAAAGCCCGGGGATGGTAATACAACCAGATCGGCGTTTTCGAGAATGCGACGCTCAAGAAATCTCATCACGCGCGCGCGAAGAGTTTTCCTGAAGAAAACGTCGTGCACATCTTCGATCTCGTAGACAAGTTTCGCGTCCAGACGGAGCAGCTTCTTCATGAGCATCGCCAAGAACGCTGAATCGAACAGACGTGCGTAGAAGACGTCCATTTCACGCAATTGAGCGCGGTGACGCCACATGATGCGAAGCCCTTTCAGGATCGTCGCTAGCCGGCTGTAATAACGCCGGTCCTTGGTGATCCCCAGCTCGACATTGGTCCAGAACGGCACGAAGTCGCTGTGAAACTTCTCCCGTCGAAAGGTGAACCCTGTCACTTGAATATTCTCGCGCAGGAAAGACGCAATCCTCAACCGCACCGTCGGATTGGTCGCGTCGCCAGCGAAATAGGCAATAGAGCGTACGCGCCCGGAATCGTCCGGGTCGAGCTTCTGCTCTTTGTTTGACTCATAGGGAGTCATGCGGCGCCCTCTCGCACTTTTTGCTTTCGCGCAGTGAAACCTCAGCAATCGCATGCCATTTTCCCTTGGGCATACGGCTCTGTTGAACCATCGCGGTCTATCTGCGTCATTCAAGTATTACGCCATTCATCATAAAGGCGACGTGCGATGTTAGTCCATCTGAAATAGACCGACATACGCATGGAACAGGCGAGACCCAGAGCCCCTCTTCCAATCTGTCAAAGACAAATCGGTTCGTTTGCCTTAAACGCCGTCTCAACTGTGGTCTAAAAAGGAGGGTGCCATGCCCCATCGCTTTCTCGCTGGCGTCATCGTGGCAGCTCTGGTCGCAGGATGCGCGACGGTCTCTATCGGACCGCAAATGCCTCTCGAGGACACCGCCCCGAACGAGACCGCTCCGAACGAGACCGCTCCGCTCTCGCAACAACACCTGCAAATCGTCGAGAGGATACTGGCGGACCCAAACTTCCAGCTGGCCACTGAGATGTTCGAACGAGACCGTTCCAAGACACTCAGCACAATGGTCGAGCTGAACGAAATTCCGGCCCCGCCGTTTCAGGAACAAGTGCGCGCAGAAGCCTTCGCTCAAAAACTCAGAGATCTCGGTCTGGACGATGTCGCCATCGACGAGGTCGGAAACGTCATCGCCCGCCGTCCGGGCACAGTTGGTGAACGCAAAATCGCTGTCGTCGCCCACTTGGATACAGTCTTTCCGCCCGGCACAGACGTTACAGTCCGCAAAGAAGGGGACACGTATTTCGCGCCCGGCATCTCGGACAATACCCGCGCGCTGGCTGTCCTACTCGCGGTCGTCGAGGCGATGCAAGACCTCAACCTGCAAACGCGTGAGGATCTGGTTTTCGTAGGATCAGTTGGCGAGGAAGGTCTTGGAAACCTGCGCGGGGTTCGCCATCTCCTGCGAGGGGATCACGGCATTAGCAGCTTCATCGCCGTCGACGGCGGTGCTCAAGATCGCCTGATAACGTCTGCCGTTGGCTCAAACCGATACCGGATCACTTTCAAGGGGCCCGGCGGCCACTCCTATGGGGCATTTGGGCGAGCCCATCCCCACCAGGCTTTGTCGCGGGCAATCGTCGAGTTCACAGAACGCGCCGAGCCGATCACCCAATCGCCTGGGGCCAAAGCGACCTTTTCCGTCGGGCGAATAGGGGGCGGAACCTCGATCAACTCCATTCCGTTCGAAAGCTGGATGGAAGTCGACATGAGATCTGTTGATCCGGTTAAACTCGAAGCGCTGGATGCCGCATTCCGGGCTTCATTGGATGCAGCGCTCGCCGTGGAGAACAATCGCCGTGCTAGCGCTGAGGCCATGACAATTGAAATAGAGGATGTCGGAAAACGTCCTGCAGGTCAGGGGCAACCCGACTCGCAGCTTGTTCTCAACGCGACCGCTGCCATGCGCGCTCTGGGTGTCGAGCCAAACCTGCAGGCCTCTTCGACAGACGCGAATATTCCGATCTGGCTGGGCGTTCCTGCGGTCACGATCAGTCGCGGCGGGCGCTCTCGAAACGCACATAGCCTTGACGAGTCCTGGACAGATGATGGCTCTGTCTTCGGCGAGACGTATCTGCTGACTTTGTTGCTGGCTGAAGCGGGTTACGGCCAATAGACCGCATCTCTGCGGCAGGCTTTTAGGCGACGCTTGAAAGCTGCGGCGGATCAAACCGTGTTTGCAGATTGAACGCATGCGGCGTTGGTCCGTCTTTTCGCAGACGTTGCAACCGATCCCAGGCCAGATCCAGTGAGACGCGTGTATCCCGCTTCTCCCACCAGGTAACAAGGTTGGCGCCCTCAGAGCGATCGACCCAATGGCGCAACCGTTTCATATTCTCGCGGTGTTGGACATCGCGATACGCAAAATTGTGCAAGTCGCGGGCATCGCGCCAACCGGCCACTGTGTAGATGTGGGGATTGTCTTCGCCGGTCGTATTCAGCGCTGCGATTTCAAAGAAGTTTAATTCCTTGCCACCCGCGGCCCGCATACCGTGTCGGTGCCAGAGCAGACCATCATGCAAATGATCACGCTCAAACAATTCCTGGAGCTGTTTGAAGAAGTATTTCGACTCTTCCATGTGAACAGAAAACGTTCCCAACGGTCTTGCGACATTGAAATGTGCGAGGAAATAGTCGGTCATTGCGGTGTAGCCCCATCCAGTTCTGAAGCCACAATAACAACCATGCGTTGAATTCACTTCACGAGCAGCGCCGCAATTTGAGCAACCGCGTTAGGGATTGAGCAAGCTTCTTCCAACCGGTTGATCGTGGCTGCACAGACGCTTCATCATGAAAAAATTCGGGACGTCCACCGGCTCAAAAAGGGGATTGAACCGGTGGACAATGGCTCTCTGCACAAAGAAGGTCGCAGCGAGAGATCCATCTGACGTAAACGTCAGAATTGGGAGTAAACCGATCTCTGTTTTCCTCACATCATCAAAATTAGGTACACATTCGGCGCAAAATTTGCGTAATTTGTGCGATTGAGAGTTTATTCACGACGGAGACGGCACTTGGACGCCGATCAGACGACGACAAAAGACGACGACAACCGGGCTGAATCCGCGCTTGAGCTCCTGAAGTCACTGGCACGCGCAGATGAAGACCCTGATCGCTTTACGCAGGCTTGCCTGGATTGGTCCCGGCTATCTGACGATGCAACGTCCATACCCGAGTTCCAGTCCGTCTTGTCGATGATTTCCGCGCCCGCCGCGGGTGCAAGCAAAAGTGAGTCGAACGAAAGCGACTTCACGGCGGATCGTTCTTATGTCTTCACGCTGGATGCAAATGGAATCGTTGCGTGGATCCCGCGAACCCTGACGGATTTTCTGAACCTCAAGCCTGGTGACTCCATCGCACAGCTGGTCATGACGACGAACCGCGGACGTGCCGATTTTTCTGAAAGCCTGATTGAACTCACAGATCGGTTTGGTCTCTTGCGTCATGTAAAAGTCTGGCCTCAAATCGATGAAGGCCGTGTGATTGGCTACACCGCGCGCGTCGTCCTCTCCACGATGAGTCCGCGTCTGCGCGATCATCTCAGACAGACCCATGAGCTGACCTCCTCGGAAATCGAGATTCTCCAGCTGGTGTTCTTGCGGCTAAATCTCGAACAGGTTTCAGAGATGCGGGGCATCAAGCTCAGCACTGTGCGAACACATGTCAGTCGGATTATCAGCAAACTGAATTGTCGGAGCCTCGTCGAGGTGGTGTCAACGACGCTGGAGCTCTCGCACGCCTTGGCGCACCAATTACCGCCGGTTGATGTCGAACTCGAAGCAAATGAAAATCGGGTACGACACCTGGCCCTGCCGACGCCCGGCGTATCGGTTGAGTATCGTCGCTACGGCCCGACCAATGGACACCCGGTCGTCCTGCTGCATTCTCTGGAATATGGCTATATTCCGTCAGCTGAGATGATCCAGTCGGCCAGCGCACGCGGGATCCATCTGATCCTGCCCATCCGTCCTGGCTTCGGGGCGACCAGCCCGGCAGACTCCACCCAAGGCGCAGCCCGAACACTATTGGACTTCATCCGCGCCATGGAGTTGACGGATGTCACTCTGGTGGGGATCTCCACTGCTGCGCCGCTCGCCCTCCAGATGAGCGCGGATCGGCAAAGAGTGGGGCGGACCGTGCTGGTGAATTACGGTCTGAATGTCGCCGATAAGCTCAAGAACATCCAACCGCGCTGGATTCGCGGCATGTTGCGCATGTCTTTGAATTCACCGTCGAGTTTTGCGTTTGGGTTACGAACTCTGACAACGATCATTCGAACCTTTGGCGGCTTGCGCTTCTATAAACGGCTCTATGCCAGCCAGGCATCGGATCAGGACTATTTAGAAAAGAACCCTTCCCTGTTCGAAGCCACGTCAAACTATCTCGTTCGCGCAAACAGTCAGAGCATCCGACACGATATCGTTTCCGCATTCCTGAACAATCGAGACCTGGAATCCAGCTTCAAGGACGAACGCGACATCCAGGTGACCAATAGTTCCGATCAACACGGTGTCGCTGCCGATGAGGCGCGTCAGGACGCGGACCGACTGGGCGTTCGGTTTGATGAAGCTCCATATCCCGGTCGCAACTGGCTATTCCAGCATCCGGATTACTTTTTCAGCTTGATCGAATCCAGTTGACGCGACGCCCCGACGGCATCCCACCAAAATCCATTTAATTGTCTGGAGACACACTTCCAAGAAGTGGCGCGAGTGACGGGCATCGAAATTCAAAATTTTACTGTATAAATACAACCACTTAAAAGATCTTCTTCGCCAGTTTGTATCTCACTTTGTATCCAATTTGTATCCCATTTTTGGGGGTTTTAGGGTTCGAGCCCGGCTTATCG
>JANSXJ010000388.1 GCA_024743015.1 Hyphomonas sp.
CGGTTGCATTTCACCAGCTTGATCGAGGTAGAATAAATTGTCGTAAAACAGGTTGTAGTAGACGCCGTCCTTGGCCGGCGCGTTGCCGAAGATCGGATCCATACTTACCGGCTCGAGGTCCGATGCTGCGACGAGATCGCCGCCTTGAATTGGCTCGGCCATAGCGCCTGTAGACAATACCGCGCCAAGGGACGCCGCTAGAAGCAGTTTGTACATTTCATCCTCCCATTTTCTGTTTATTAGATAACAGATATCTTATCAATAATGGGTTGGCAAGACATCAGTTATCTCATATCGTCTCATTAGGAGGACAATTTGGAATGGTGAAAGCGCAGAGTCATGAGGATAGCTTGTTTGAACTGGCCGCGACGAGTTTGGGTCAATCGCGCTCAGAGGCGGTTCTCAATCATTTGACGACGCTTATCGCCGATGGACGACTTGCTGCCGGCGATACACTTCCTCCGGAAGGAGAAATGGCTTCCCGCTTTAGTGTTTCCAAACCGACAGTACGTGAAGCTTTACGCAAGCTTGAGATGATGGGTGTCATCGAGATCGTTCATGGGCGTGGTTCATCTGTGCGTCGGATTTCGGCCGAGCCGCTGCAGGTCTTTCTACGGCTGGC
Source organism: Hyphomonas sp. (assembly GCA_024743015.1). Lineage (GTDB taxonomy): Bacteria > Pseudomonadota > Alphaproteobacteria > Caulobacterales > Hyphomonadaceae > Henriciella. The sequence continues at coordinate 623 of JANSXJ010000388.1, forward strand.
AGTTGGCTCCCTCGAACATGGCCTTGCCCAAGTCATTGAGTTTCGGCGCGCCATCGAGGTAACCGCGGCTGGGCTAGCCGCGCGCAATGGCAGTCCCGACCAACATGAGGCGCTACGCGTTCTGATGGCCGATATGGAAAGCGCTGCTGCGAAGCACGACTCTTGGGTGGCGTGGGACACCAAGTTCCACATTCACATTGCGCAGATGACTGGCAACACGCTGATTGCGTTCATGATCGAGGCTTTGCGCCCTGTTATGGAGCAAACGATCTCCCGGTTGCATGGGCAAAAGGCACTGCGCGATGCCAAGATGACGCTTAAACGTCATGAGGCCATTGCCGATGCTCTGCTTGCGCAGGATGCGGCAAAAGCCCAGGCAGCGATGGACGAACACTTTGACGCATCGCTGCCCGTTGCCACCTCGCTCCTCCAGGCGGCGGACGACAAGGGCGACTGATGCGCCGTTTCGCTGGAAAACTGACCGAGTTGGTCACGGTGCTGCTGATTTCAAGTTTCATCGTGTTTGCGATCGGCGCCCTGCTTCCCGGCGATCCAACAGTGACGGTGCTGGGAGAGAACGCCACCGTTCAGCAGCGCGAACAGCTCCGCGATGAACTCGGCCTCGATGATCCGCTGCTCGTGCGCTACATACGTTGGGCGACCGACGCGGTGAGGGGCGACCTTGGCACGTCACTACGAACACAGGAACCGGTCGCTACCATAATCACCGATCGTCTTCCGGTGACCTTGCAACTGACCTTCATGTCCATTGTTCTTGCGATCGTTGTCGGATTGCCCTTGGGTGTCGTAGCGGCAAAATGGCATGGCGGTTCGGTTGATTTGGGGATCAGCGTGATCGGTCTATCTAGTCTTGCTGTGCCCTATTTCTGGCTCGGCATCCTCTTGATCCTCCTGTTTTCGCTGCAACTGGGATGGTTGCCGCCTTCGGGCCATGAACCATTCTTCCAATCTCCTGCCGAAAATCTCCGCTTGATGATCCTGCCGGTCATCACGATCGGAACGGCGATGGCGGCACTGGTTATGCGGCAGACCCGCACCGCCATGCTGGAAGCCATGTCGCAGGATTACGTCCGAACCGCCCGTGCGAAAGGCCAATCGGAAACAGGGACCGTTCTGCGGCATGCGTTACGCAATGCATTGAACCCTGTCGTCACCGTAGTCGGTCTTCAGTTCGGTTCCTTAATGGGAGGTGCGGTCGTGACGGAGACCATTTTCTCAATCCCTGGCCTCGGGAGGCTTGTCGTAGATGGGATTTTCAACCGTGATCTTGCCGTCGTTCAGGGTGCGATCCTGACCATCGTCGTATGCGTGGTCGTCATCAATCTATTGACCGATCTTCTCTACGAGCGCCTCGATCCCCGCGTGAAACTCTAGGAGGTTGAGTCCGTGAGTGTTACCGATACTAGGGACATTGGCTCCACGCCTGGCCAAGCGCCGACGCGACAGGCATTGTTTGCTTTGCTTCGGCATCCAATGGGTATGGCCGGTGGAGCGATCATCGCTTGCGTTGTACTCACAGCCCTGTTGGCGCCAATCATCACAACTGTCGGCCCCGCTGACATCGATTACACCGCCATTCTCCAACCGCCATCGGCAAACTACATTTTCGGAACAGACGAAATCGGGCGCAGCGTCTATAGCCGAACAGTCTATGGCGCTCAGATTGCGCTTGTTATTGTTGGAGGTTCTGTCGGTCTAGCACTTATCTCTGGCACATTGATCGGACTTGTTTCTGGGTATTTCGGCGGCCGAACTGACACCATCCTCATGCGGATCATGGATGCCATCCTGGCCTTCCCGACGCTTGTTCTGGCGCTCGCCATCGTTGCGATCCTCGGCCCCAGCCTCTTGAATGCCCTCATAGCGATAGCGATCGTCAGCGTTCCCAGTTTTGCACGTCTTGCGCGTGGATCGGTGCTTGTGGTTCGTGAGCTGGACTATGTGAAGGCGGCACGGACGATGGGCGCTAGCTCACCCCGCGTCATGTTCCTGCACATCGCCCCCAATATTATGGCAAATATTATTGTTTTCGCATCGCTGATGGCGTCAGCGGCGCTTATCACGGAATCGGGTTTGTCGTTTCTGGGTCTGGGCGTTCAGCCACCAACCCCAAGCTGGGGCTATATGGTTGCTGTCGGCATGAACTATTGGACGTCGTGGTGGATGAGTTTCTTTCCGGGACTAGCCATTTTTCTGACCGTACTGGGCTTCAACCTTTTCGGTGACGCGTTGCGCGACGTCCTCGACCCGAGACAAACCGGAAGCCAAACCTGAAGCTTAACCGGCCTCTCTGGTCAGCCTTCAGCCGAGGCGCATCCCGCCATCGACCGGGATGGTCGCTCCGGTGATGTAGCTGCAAGCTGGCCCGCACAGCGTTGCGACGATAGCAGCACAGTCTTCAGGCTGACCGAAGCGTCCCATTGGGATCCCACCCAAAACTTCAGCTCTGTAAGCGGCATCTGACAAGACAGCAGCGCTGCGATCGGTTTCGATCACGCTCGGCGAGACAGTGTTCACGGTGATCCCATCCTTCGCCCATTGCCGGGCAAGGTTTTCCATCATATTTTCCGTGCCGCGCTTCAGTGCCACATAAACCAGCATAAGCGGGTGCGGCCGCCATTGTTGCACCGACCCAATGGAAACAATCCGTCCGAAGCGCCGGGTTGCCATGGCTGGCACAACCGCCTGCACCAGAGCAATTGAGGCCATGACATTGACGCGAAACTGAGCTTCGGTGTCCTCGGAGCGGATGTCGCTAACGGCCGCGCGCGCCTGAATAGCGTAACCGTCCGGGCTCGCCGCTCTGCCGCAGGTTGCTAATGGGAGATAGTGTCCATCTAGGTTAGTGGACATTATCGGGGTCATTTGTGACGAAGCGGCGGAGGCGTCGGAATTGGAGCGACGACGAGAAGCGGATGATC
>JANSXJ010000250.1 GCA_024743015.1 Hyphomonas sp.
CGAGGGCATAACTCTGGTTATGTTGCCCCTGTTCGGGGGTCATCATGATCATCGCCAAACAAGCGATACATCCGGCCAGCAGAACGGTCGCAAAGGACTGCATGGAGGGCGTCTCCCTAATACTATACACGCCCCTTGCCCATCGCAATTTATATGCCAGCATTAGCGTTAATGCGAGTTACTTTTCGCAGAGCTTGCGCGAATTCCCTCACCACGTTTGGTCACCGCGCAGAAAAAACCAGTGCTGGTGAAAACACCAGCACTGGCTCTCAGTCTCGGAGGTATTGCTGTCTTCTACAGCAGAGGCTGAGAAACTCTACTTCCCGAAATCGCAGAAGCGCACGACGCGATCCGTGCCGTCGGGTTCGACAAGCTTGTATCCAGGCCCGGTCAGTTCGGCGTTTTCACACAGGAAGCCAATCTGGAACATATCGAGGATATAGGCATTTGCCGGCGTCAACGCATTCGCCAGCATGATGTCGGCGGCGTTTTGATGCTCGCCCAGGCGGAACCGCGCCTCGAAGGCTTCAGCAGGCGACAGATTCCCCTGCTCGAGCGCGAAATTCAGGCTGGTCGCTTCACCGCGCGCATAGTCGCGCAGCTCTTCGGCAGCGCTCGCTTTTTCGTGGTCCGGATAGGTTTCAAGAAACTCATCGAGGGCTTCGATGGCGCCCCAGACCTGGTTCCCATCTCCCATTTTCAGCTCGGCCATATGATACAGCGCTTCGGCTTTCTCATCTTCAGTGGCATCCTGCTTCCCGATCAGCTGCTCCAGGCGCAGAATGGCAGCCTGTTCATTCCCCGCCTCGACCAGCTCCTCAACGGTATTCATGGCCAGATCGAAAGTGCTGGGCTGTGACGTGACGGGCGGTGTATCGACCTCGACCGGCGGCACATCGACATTGGTAGACGCACAGGCCGAGGCCAGGACGAGCACGGAGGCGGCAATCAACGAACGCATGGAGTATCCCTCTCTTTGGTTTAGATCTGTGGTCGCCACTTGCAGTGGCGAGACTAAGGCAGAAATCAGGAGACGCTGGGATCGTCGCACCAAACGGCTCCGCGAACATAGTCTGGTTCTGGTCCGTGTTGGTGAACCGGTACGCCTTCTCCGTCGCAGACATATCCAGCTTCGCGCAGCAGATAGAAGTGGGCATCTGTCGGCGTAATCTCCGAGCTCCGATAACGGTCCACGGCCGGCGCAAGATCCCCCATTAGGACCTTGTCATCGAACCAGTCCGGCAGGTTCTGCAATTGCGCAAGGCGTCTCTGAGCATTCTCGATCTCTGTCGCCGCAAAAACCTTGCGCCGCTCGGAACTGGCCACGCGTGCATCGTCCGGGCGCAGCAAGACGACCTGGTCAAGATCCGTGATTGCCCCAGGCAAGTCGAACCGGGCCTCCCAACGCTTGTCGGCCCGCAAGTAAAGCAGATCAGCACGCTGATCATCGGTTAAATCGGTTCGCGCCAGAATTTCACCGAATTGGGTTTCAGAAGCTGCGATGCTTGGATTGCTTTCGAGCCGGCTCTTCTCGGTTTCAAAAAGGACCGGGTCCATCGTCGCTGGCACGGTCGCACACGCACCGAGACTAACAACCAAACTCAAACCAACCAAAATCGTGCGCATGAATAATCCTTGCCCGAACCGAATCTACCGGCTCGATTTCGCAGCCGAGTAAGGCAGCAAAACGGCAGAACTGCTTACAGAGAATTTAGCCGCGTCAGGCGCGCGCGAAGGCCTCGATCTCAGCGACGTCGCCTCGGCCCAATGCCTCAATTGCACGGGCAGCGATATGGCGGGCATTCAGGCCCGCTTCGTCATACATGAGGTCGGGTTTGTCCTGATCCTGGAACACGTCCGGTAGGTGCATCGTGCGGATTTTGATGCCGCGATCGAGCGCTCCGACTTCAGCGAGGTGTTGCAGCACGAACGCGCCGAAACCGCCCCGCGCGCCTTCTTCAATGGTGATCAGCACTTCATGATCGCGCACCAAGCGCTCCGTCAGGTCTGCATCGATAGGCTTGGCAAAGCGCGCATCCGCAACCGTGCAAGAAAGTCCCTGCGCCGCCAGCATCTCAGCAGCTTTGAGCGCTTCCTGTAAGCGTGTTCCATAGGAAAGGATGGCAATCGACGTGCCCTCACGAACGATGCGGCCCTTGCCAATCTCCAGCGGTGTCGGTGTTTTTGGCAAAGCCACGCCCGTGCCCTCACCGCGTGGATACCGAAAGGCGCTCGGCCGATCATCAATCTCGTTCGCGGTCGCAACCATGTGGGCGAGCTCGGCTTCGTCCGCGGCCGCCATGCAGATCATCCCGGGCAAGGCGCCGAGATATCCGATATCGAAGCTCCCAGCATGCGTCGCTCCATCGGCCCCGACGAGACCCGCGCGGTCGATCGCAAATCGAACCGGCAATCTCTGGATCGCCACGTCGTGGACCACCTGGTCATAGCCGCGCTGCAAGAACGTAGAATAGATGGCGGCATATGGCTTCATACCGTCGGCTGCCATGCCGGCGGCCATGGTGACAGCGTGCTGCTCGGCAATACCGACATCAAACGCGCGATCGGGGAACGCTTTCGCGAACAGATTGACCCCGGTTCCGGATGGCATCGCAGCCGTAATGGCGCAGATCTTGTCGTCGGTTTCGGCAAGTTGGATCAGAGTGTTGCCGAACACATCCTGGTATTTAGGTGCGCCAGGGGCGGACTTTTGCTGTTCGCCAGTGACGACATTGAATTTGGAAACGCCATGATATTTGTCTGCGCTATTTTCCGCTGGCGCGTATCCATGCCCCTTGTGGGTGACGATGTGCACAAGGACAGGTCGTTGCATCTGTTTGACGTTCTCAAGAACCGGGATCAACACGTCCAGGTCGTGACCGTCAATTGGGCCGACATAGTAAAAGCCGAGCTCCTCGAACATGGTGCCACCCATGGCGAAGCCGCGCAGGTATTCCTCGGCTTTACGGGCCGGGTTTTCCAGCCCCATCGGTTTGATGACCGATTTCGCAAACCGCCGGAGGCCGCGATAAGAGCGGCTTGAGACCAGCCGGCTGAAATAGTGGCTCATCGCACCAACCGGTGGAGCAATGGACATGTCATTGTCATTCAGGATGACGACTTGTCGTTTTTGATCGCCGCCAACATTGTTCATGGCCTCATAGGCCATTCCCGCCGTCATTGAGCCATCGCCGATAACCGAGACGACGTGGTTGTCTTTCCCTTGTAAATCCCGCGATGTCGCAAACCCGTGCGCCGCGGATATCGACGTCGAAGCATGTGCCGCGCCGAACGGGTCGAACTCACTTTCAGCGCGTTTGGTGAAGCCAGACAGTCCGCCCCCCTGGCGCAGGGTTCGGATGCGGTCGCGACGTCCTGTGAGGATCTTGTGCGGATAGCATTGGTGACCGACATCCCAGATCAACTTGTCGACCGGAGTATCGAATACGGCGTGCAAAGCGACTGTGAGTTCAACAACGCCCAGTCCTGCGCCAAGATGTCCGCCGGTAACGGAAACCGCGTCGATGACTTCCTGTCGGACCTCATCGGCGATTTGCTTCAACTCCTCACGTGACTTGCCCTTCAAGTCAGCTGGCGTGTTCACATCGTCCAGCAGGCGCATGTTCTTCAGGTCAGTCACCGATCAGCCTCCGTCCAGTCGTTTGATCCGCTCTTTGAGGACTTAGTGTTTTCTATCCAGAACAAAATCAACCGATTGCAGCAGGATATTGGCGCGATTGCGGAAAATAGCGAGGTGTTCCTTGGCCTGCGCGGCGAGGAGCCGCACCCGCTGTTCGGCCTGTTCTACGCCCAAAATCGTAACAAAATTAGCCTTTCCAGCCGTTTCGTCCGTGCGCAGTGGTTTTCCGACATCTGCCTCATTTCCGGTCGCATCAAGCAGATCATCTGAAATTTGGTAGGCCAGTCCCAGATCATGCGCGAACCCATGCAGCGCGTGTTTCTCGGCATCACTCGCGCCGCCAATGATCGCGCCAGCTTCCACAGAGTAGGAAATCAGAGCGCCGGTCTTGAGGCGCTGCATGCGGGTGATGGTGTTGAGATCGCGGGGACTCTCATCCTCCAGCATATCGATCATTTGCCCGCCAACCATGCCCAACGCGCCAGACGAATCGGCCAGACGTTCTATCAGACTGAGCCGGATATGGGCGTCGTTATGAGTCTCTCGATTGGCGAGGATCTTGAACGCGTGGGTCAGCAGAGCGTCGCCTGCAAGCACTGCGGTGGCCTCGTCAAAGGCCTTGTGCACCGTTGGCTGACCCCGGCGAAAATCATCATCATCCATGCAGGGTAAGTCATCATGAATAAGCGAGTAACAATGCACGCATTCGAGCGCCGCGGCGGTTCTCAGCAGACTCTTCTCAGGGGCCTCAAACATCGCCCCGGTCTCGATCACGTAGAATGGACGCATCCGCTTGCCATTGGCGAGCGCCGCATGACGCATGGCCCGCATCAAATCCGCTTCCGGACCTTGCGCGGGCGGGATGAGCTGGTCCAACGCAACCGTGACACGATCGGCGATCTCAGTCAGTCTTTGACCGAAGTCAGGATCGCCATCATCTGCCATCAGTCGAAGCTCGCAGGCTCTGTCTTTGGCGCGCCATCGCCGCCCTGGACGATCTGCTCGACTTTCAACTCCGCGGCCTTCAAGCGGGACTCGCAGTGCTTTTTCAATTCCGCCCCACGCTCATAGATCGCAATGGATTTTTCCAGCTCAACATCGCCTTGCTCCAGCTGTCGGACAATCGTCTCGAGTTCAGCAAGCGCTTCTTCGAAGCTCATATCTTTGACGGGTGTTGCCTTGGTCGCCATCTGGTCGGTCCCACGATTTCTTTTGAGGGCTGCACCCTAGAACCGGTTTCAAGTCGCCTCAATGGCGATTTCAGGATTTTCCACGATATTCATAAACGCGGAAGCTCCAATACTTGTCGCCGCCATCATAGACGCAGACCCAACCGAGCTTCTTGAGGGGTCGCCTGAGCATCCGGTTGAACCAGCCATGAGCCGCCAGGTAGACCGACTGCCCTTTCGCGCTTTCATGCAGCACACTTGCCGCCTGTATCGCGCGGGCGCGCGCATCGTGAACGCTCTCGCCGTCCAGGCTATGCCCCCGAAGCCAGGCCGTGCGGGCAAGGATGTTCCAGGTTTTCGGCAGGTAGCGCCTCGTCTTGAAGCGCGGCGGTGGCAACGGGGCCTCATTGAAGATGGCGTTTTGTTCTGGTTCGCGCCCGTCGGTCGCCCAGTTTGCTGTTTCAACAGCGCGCGGGCGCGCCGATGACAAGACCAGATCGATTTCAGCGACAGCATCTTTCAGCTTTTGCGGCGGAGACTGATCCTTGGCGAGGCTTCCGGCTTCGTAGCGATCCCACCAGTCGCAATACTCTTTCCAGTCCAGCTTGGGTCCGGCAGAGCGGTTCAGGGCCGGACGCCCGTGCCGGGAGACAATGATCGGGCCACGCACGGGCTGTTGATCTTTTGGATCGCTCATCGTGTCCGCACCTGCCCCTTTAAA
>JANSXJ010000503.1 GCA_024743015.1 Hyphomonas sp.
GACCCGGAAGTGCATATTCACCGCATTGGCCGCACCGCCCGGGCTGGCGCCACGGGGCTTGCGGTGAGTCTGTTTACGGAGTCGGAGAGTCGCCGCTTGCGCGCCATCGAGAACTATCAGGGTGCGCCGGCCACACTGCTTGCCGCCGACACCCTGGTGGTGCCCCCGGGTTTTAAGCACTATCCGCCGATGGTTACCCTGTCGGTGAATGGCGGGCGCAAAAACAAGATCCGCCCCGGGGACCTGCTGGGCGCGCTGACGGCTGATCGTGAGATTGCCGGAGAGCAGATTGGCAAGATTACGCTGTTCGACACGTTTGCCTACGTGGCCGTTGAGCAGCAGATCGCCAAGCTCGCGCTGGCGGTGCTGTCGGAGGGCAAGATCAAGGGGAAGAGTTTCAAGGCGCGGTTGTTGCGGTAGTTTGCCATCAATCTTCAGATTTTACCCTGTTGCTCAAGCCTCTTTAGGTGGTACCACAATACGGTACTAGTTCGAATGTGAAACGGAAGCATCAGAGAACTCTGGAAGCTATTTTCGCACGCCCGGTGAGCGCCAATATCCAGTGACGTGATATCGAAGCGCCATCTATCGAGCTGGGCGCCGAGGTCAGTGAGCGCGAAGGTAGCCGGGTTGCGGTGATTCTGTTCGGGGAGGTTCGAATATTTCACCGTCCTCACCCAAGTGCGAACACTGACAAAGGGGCTGTTGCCAGCATTCGTAAATGGTTAAATCAGCACAGGATATCGCCATGAACAAGATGACACTGGAAGGCTATCACGCCAGGATTGAGTACGACGCAGAACTTGATACATTCCGGGGAGAAATCCTGGGATTGAATGGCGGCGCAGATTTCTATGGCCGCAACCCGAAGGAGTTGCGATCGGAATTCAGGAAGTCCTTACGCACCTTCCTTGAGGTATGCAGTGAAAAGGGTATCGAGCCGCGCCGCCATTACTCCGGCAAGTTCAACCTCAGGATCTCGCCTGACCTGCACGAGCAACTGGCAATCACAGCGCAAGTGAAAGGCACAAGTGTAAATAAGCTGGCGCAAGAGGCGTTAAAGAAAGAGATCGCAAACGCCGGCTGACCATAATTGCACGCGGACCGTTGTAATGTTTCGAGATTGAGGACGCGCAAAGACCGGGTCAGAGCGCCAGCAAGCGTTCGAGGTAGGGCAGGATCACGGCAGCGGTAACTACCCCAAGAATCCAGTTCTGGATACGGAAGTTGGCATCGACGCGCGCGGCAAGCTCCGAAATGCTGGAATCAATATAAGACTTTTGCTTAGCGAATCGAGTTTCCAGTCTCGATTCGAAATAGTCCTTGGTGACCAGAGATTCCAGATTCACTGTGAATGCCTCATTTAACACTTCCGCCTGCACCTCTGCCAGGTCCAGCGACATGCCAGCCTTTTCGAGACGCCGCACGAATTTATGCGTGTCAATCGTTGAAATAGCCATGATACGGTCCTTGTAGTCAAAGCGCTTTCAATTCAGTGTAGTTGAAGGTTGCGAGCTTGGTCATTGGCCGTAAATAAGCGCGGAAAAAAGGGTCGGAGGCAATTCCCCGCACATATCCCTAAGGCCTCTCCGCTTCGTGATGGGAAATTGGCTTTGTCCCTATTTCTATTTTAGAAATGCCTTACTCCCAAATCTATCGTCGGGGCCCGTGGGTCTTCCCTGTACCCCTTGTAAAGAGAATCACGCACCGGCAGCCCGGTGGAGGAAGGTTCTCTCATACAGAGGGGATGATTACACAGCTCGGGGGTCATTGGGTTTTCATCAAAAGTATCTTCCAATCCATCGTTGTCGTCATCAGCATCGTCTATTCCGGCGATGAATAATTCGAAAACAACTGGTTCAGTATCCACCAGACGTAACTTGGCCCAGTGTAAGACTCCGGCGACACCCACGGACTTTATGACCAGCATATCGTCTTCAAAGATAGCGTCCGTATCCGAGACGTTCTCCACCAACTGTGCATTGAGCAACGTAAAACGAAAAGGTCGGGCCCCTCTTATCAACTGCAAATCGACACGATAAATTGCTCCCTTGGCGAATACAGTTGGCAATTGGAGCAAATCTTCTGAATAGATGGCCCGCTGCGCCTGAGCGACCACGGGAATGACTATCAATGCAAAAGTGCACATGGCACACAGAGCTATCCATGCATTCTTCAGTACAAGCGGCATTGCGGAAACCATGAAGGCCTTGGAACTGAGGGTCAGGCTAACTCCGAACCCAAGACTTGTCCATTTCCATCAATATCTA
>JANSXJ010000167.1 GCA_024743015.1 Hyphomonas sp.
GAGTGCGAACTCACAGCTGTCGAAGTCTGCTCCATGTGGGGACGCTCGGTGGTGGAGCAGTCCTGCAAAGCGCGGCGGTTCGGCAACCAGGTCTCGATCCGCTCGCAGATCACGCAAATGCTGGAACAGAAATTCGAAGGCCTGATCTATGTCCCGGATAATTTCACCCTGACCATTCAGGACCATACCAGACTGTGGGGCGCGCTCGTGTCCGCCGCGACGGCACCGGTTGAGTTCCGGCGATCGGAAGACGGCATATCATGATCCGGCAGCTGATCGTTTGTGTGGGATTGGGTCTGCTTGCCTTTCCGGCGCAGGCCGACACGAACATTGCCGGACAGTGGACCTTTACCGCCAATATCTCAAATGATTGCAGCTTTGGGGGTACGGCCCACCTCGAGAAAACCGGCGACACAACGTTCGAAGGCGAGCTGACCGCGCGCCAGAGCTGTCCTGAACTGCCGGAAGACTATCTCGTACGGCAAGACTGCACCGCGTCAGTTCTTGGCAATCAGCTCTCTGTGAGGTGCCGGATTGTTGAGTTCATAAACGGGTTTGAAAGTCCGTTCTACGCGCCGGACAATTTTACTCTGACCATTCAGTCGGCATCGCGCATGCATGGCGCGCTGGTCAGTGCTGGCAGTGTCATGCCAGCGGAATGGAAGAGAGCCGAAGGGGGCATTTCTTGACAATTGCCAGCGGGCCTCGGCCCGAAACGTTTTCCGCCCCTGCCGCGGCAGGCGATGCGCGTATTCTGATTGTTGGCGCAGGCCTGGCAGGTCTGTTCTTGGCGCTACGTCTGGCGCCGCGCCCGTGCACGATAATTTCTCCGGCACCACTCGGACAAGCTGCGTCTTCCGCCTGGGCCCAAGGCGGACTCGCCGCCGCGTTGCACCCGCAGGACAGCCCGGACCAGCACGCCGCCGATACAGTTGTGGCAGGCGCTGGGCTGGTTGATCCCGCCATTGCGCGGTTGATCGCCGAGGATGGACCGAAACGCGTCCGCGACCTGATCGAGCTTGGCGTGCCGTTCGACCGCACTCCGGACGGGCAGTTGGCGCTCAGCCTCGAAGCGGCGCACTCGCATCCACGGGTTGCCCGTGTCGCAGGTGATCTCGCCGGAAAAGCCATTATGGGGGCGCTGACCGCCGCGGTTAAGGCCGCCGGGCATATCCGCATCATCGAGCATGCGCGGTCGGTTGGCTTGCTCCAGGACACGAATGGACGTGTCGCTGGCGCGATCCTGAAGGATGCGCGCGGACGGACTTCAACATTCACCAGTCCCGAGACGGTTCTGTGTACAGGCGGCTCGGGCGGCCTGTTTCGCGTGACCACCAATCCACCCCAGGCCCGCGGAGACGCCCTCGCAATGGCCTGGTCGATTGGCGCGGTCATCGCAGACCCTGAATTTGTTCAGTTCCACCCGACCGCCATGGATGTCGGCCTCGACCCGTCTCCGCTGGCAACAGAAGCCTTGCGCGGTGAAGGCGCTATCCTTGTCGATCAGGGTGGCGACCCGTTTATGTCCCGTTATCACGAACAGGCTGAACTTGCCCCACGTGATGAAGTCGCCCGCGCCATCCACACAGAGCTGTCAGAGGGGCGAAAGGTCTTCCTCGATACGCGAGACGCGATCGGCGATCACATACAGGATCACTTCCCGACGGTTTTTGCGGCCTGCATGGCAGCGGGCATTGATCCACGGCAGACGACGATTCCGGTCGCTCCAGCGATGCACTACCATATGGGCGGTATCCTCTCGGACACCTGGGGACGCTCCAGCCTGAATGGATTGAGTGTTTGTGGTGAATGCTCCAGCACCGGCGCGCATGGCGCCAACCGGCTGGCATCGAATTCGCTGCTGGAAGCTGTGGTCATGGCCGCCCGGATCGCAGATCGCCTGCGGGACTCAGAGCTGAAAACAGCTGGCGATAGCCATGGCGATTTACCCGCCGATATCCCTGACCACGCCCTGCAGCAGGTCCGTCAGCATATGGCGACCAAATGCGGCGTGGTGCGGGACGCGCCTCAGCTGATCTCCGTCCTGAATGAAATTGACGCGCTGGAACACACGCATGGCCCGGCGCGCACGCTGATTGCAGCCCGGCTCATCGCGTCTGCCGCTCTGGCGAGAGAAGAGAGCCGCGGCGGGCATTTCCGGAGCGATTTCCCTGAAACCAATTCCGATCCAAAGCGCACCTTCGTGTCCGCACCGCCCAAGATGACCCAGACCCTGGAACCTGTCTCATGAGTTTTATTGCCCCGCCGCCCCTGCCCGATATCGTCCTCGATCCGCTGGTCCGTCTCGCGCTGGCAGAAGATCTCGGGCGTGCCGGTGATCTGACGACAGACGCCACGATCAAACCTGGCACGCAGCTCACCGCCCATATTCGTGCGCGACAAGCCGGACGGCTGGCCGGAATGGACGCTGCCCGCTATGCGCTGAAACTGATCGATTCTGGCGTGACGCTGGATGAGCATAAGGCGGATGGTGATCGGATCGGTCCCGGTGACACGATCGCGACCATGCAAGGCGATGCCCGGTCGATCCTGATTGCTGAGCGAACCATGCTGAACTTTCTCGGACGCCTCTCGGGCATCGCAACGCTGACCAGCGCCTTCGCCGACAAGATCGCTCATACCAAGGCAAAGATTGTCTGCACGCGCAAGACAACCCCGGGGCACCGGGCCGTCGAAAAGCGCGCCGTGCGCTGCGGCGGCGGCACTTCGCATCGCTATGGTCTCGATGACGCCATCCTGATCAAAGACAATCATATTGCCGCGTCCGGTTCGATTGCCGAAGCCCTGCAGCGCGCGCATGCCTATGCCGGACATCTGCGCATGATCGAGATCGAAGTCGACACGCTGGATCAACTCGCAGAGGCCCTCCCCCACAAGCCGCACGCCGTTCTGCTCGACAATATGGAGCCGGATATGCTGCGGGAGGCCGTCGCCATGATTGACGGCCAGTGCCTCGCCGAAGCGAGCGGCGGGATCACGCTTGAAACAGTCGCTGCCAAAGCCGAAACCGGCGTCGATTATATCTCCTCCGGCGCGCTCACTCACTCTGCGTCAAATCTTGACCTCGGGCTCGATATCCTCTGACCTGTCCTCGAATAGAGGCATTTCAGGAGGAATACATGAGCGCGGCTAACGGGCGTAAATCCATCTTCGTCACAGGCGCAGCCTCCGGAATCGGCGCAGAAACAGCGCGATTATTCCAGTCGCGCGGCTGGTTCTGCGGCCTCTATGATATCGATGAAACAGGCCTGTCCGAGATCGCTCGTGAGCTCGGTGAAGAGAATTGCCATTCGGCGCGCCTAGACGTCACCAGGCGAGATGACTGGAAAGCCGCAATCACAGGCTTTGGTGAGGCCACAGGCGGCAAGATGAACGTCCTTTTCAACAATGCCGGTATCGGCCGTCATGGCTGGTTCGAGGATATCCCGCCCGAGGAATCCGACCTTGTGATCGATGTGAACGTCAAAGGCGTGGTCAACGGCGTCTACGCTGCACTACCGCTCCTCAGGGAGACCGAGAATGCGAGGATCGTGAACACCGCCTCGACCGCAGGGGTCGTCGGGTCGCCGCGTCTCGCGGTCTATTCAGCGACGAAGTTCGCGGTGCGTGGGCTGACCGAGGCGCTCGATGTCGAATTGTCCGGGCTCGGCATCCGCTGCACCAGTCTGATGCCCTGGTTTATCGATACTCCGATCCTGGACATGGGCACGACCGAAGGCTCCAATGTCAAAATGGCGGATGAGATTCGCGAACAAGGTCAGGATGTGTATCCGGTCTCCGTCGCGGCCGAAACCGCCTGGGATGCCGCCCACGGAAAGGATGTGCATTACATGGCTGGCAAACGCGCCAAACAGGCCCGTTTCGCAGCCCGCTTTATGCCGGGCCGCATGAAGAAACAGATTTTGCAGGGTTTGCCGAAGCGAGACTAGCCGGCCTTAACCGCCAATCGCATCAATCATCTGACGGGACTCAACTGCCTCAAGCGCCTGCGCGTTGAGGTCTGCAACGGTCAGCTCGGTTTCGACTGGCGCGTCAGACGGGGTCAGAACTTCTGGCGTCGGCGCCACAGCCGCTTCGGCCGGTACCAGCGTGGTCACACCGGCCCGGCGCTGCGCCAGACGCGCCGCCTGACGAGCGGACGCAACCGACCATTCGCCGCCGCGGGGGAAGCGGTAAAAGATGTGCGTTCCGATCTTGTTGGTCTTGATCAGGCCGGAATTCCAGACAGGGTTCACATAAGTGGCATGATAGTGGGTCGCACCGCCCGTTTTGCCCTCATTCAGATCCATGATCACGTGAGCCGCGATGGTCTGGGCCTTTTGCCACTTCTCGCCACGCGGCTTTTTGCTCATCGCGCCGTCACAGGTGAACGTGAACTGACAACCGGTGGTGCGGGTCGCCCCTTGATAGACAACATCGCAGACCGAGTTTGGATAACGATGGTCCTTGACGCGGTTCATGATGACTTCGGCGACACCGAGCTGGCCGGCATAGGCTTCGCTGCGCGCTTCATAATAGATCGCAGTTGCCAGACACTCGGTCTGGGCCAGCATGTTCTCAGCTTCAGCGCGCTTTGGCACTTCCAGTGAAACGACACTGCTGATCGCAGCTGCATCACGGTCATAGGCCGCATAACGGCTAAGCGCAGCACTCGGGTCACGCTGCAGCGAAAACTCGACCGTGCGCAACCATTCGTGGCTCAATAGCTCAGACTGGTCTGTCAGCGCTGAAGTAACTTCAATCTCTTCTTCGCGGATTTCTGCGAGTTTCGCGCTGCGATCCCGGAATTGCTCAGCACTTTGCTGATCCGCGTTCACGGTCGAGATCATCGGCATGGCGAACACAAATGCGCCAAAGCAGGATGCGCCGAGCGCACCATGCGTGAATTTCTTCCTCTGATGGGCCGATGTCTGCGCCTTCCACCAGCGCTGGATACGCGCGGTCAGTGAAGCGCCCGTCATCGGGTTGTTTGATCCGTCAGTCATCGTCGTCTTCTGGTCCCACCACTCTTGCAGGGTCTAAACTCTGCAAGCGCCAAACTCTTCCTTTTTAAAGCGGCCTTCTTGCCGTCATGGATTACGTTCTTCCGTGCTGCATATTTCCTGCCAGCCTAGAAAATCAATTCTATTTTCTGTCAGAATTGACCGATTTCTTATGTCCCAAGCGAGCTGAATGCGCCCTGAATTCGGGTCTTCACAGCCACCGATGGAGCTAAATGGCGGGATTCATTGCAAAATCAAGACTTGGTTAACTCTTTTAACCCTGACGACGCGCGCAAGCGTTGTTGCGCACAAGTCACAGTTCGCAAGATCACAATTTGTTGCGATCTTGAAATGAATCGGAGTTTTTCAGTCTATGTCAGTCCTGATTCAGGACGGCGTGGGCCGCCGCCAGACGCGCAATCGGCACCCGATACGGTGAACAAGACACATAATCGAGCCCAATATCGTGACAGAAAATCACTGAGGCCGGGTCGCCGCCATGCTCCCCACATATGCCGAGTTTGATATCGGAACGGGTGCTCCGACCGCGCTCAGCCGCCATGCGAACGAGTTCACCGACGCCGTCCTGATCGATCGTGACGAACGGGTCTTTTTCATAAATCCCCTGCTCTTCATACGAGGTCAGGAACCGACCCGCATCATCGCGCGAAATACCCAGTGTTGTCTGGGTCAGATCATTTGTTCCGAACGAGAAGAACTCCGCCGTTTCAGCTATCTTCCCGGCCCGGAGCGCAGCGCGTGGCAGCTCAATCATCGTACCGACCAGATAGCTCAGCTCGCTGCCGGTCTCGGCGAAGACGGCTTTTGCCGCGTCATCAACAACGGCCTTCAGGATATCCAGTTCTTTTCGCGTCCCGACCAGTGGGATCATCACCTCCGGCACCGGCTGAACGCCGGTCTCCTTGGCGACCCGCACCGCGGCTTCGAATATGGCACGCGCCTGCATCGCGTAGATCTCAGGATAGGTAATTCCGAGACGGCACCCGCGATGGCCGAGCATCGGATTGCTCTCATGCAGCGCATCAGCCTGTGCCTTCAGAGATTTCAGATCCATCCCGGAAGAGGTCGCAACCTCCTGCATTTCCGCATCAGAGTGCGGCATGAATTCGTGCAATGGCGGATCGAGCAGGCGGATCGTGCACGGCCGCTCGCCCATGATCCTGAAAATCTCTTCAAAATCCGAACGTTGCATGGGCAGCAGTTTTTCGAGCGCCGCTTCGCGCCCGTCTTTCGTGCCCGCCAGGATCATGCTGCGCACCACCGGAATTCGCTCGGCATCGAAGAACATGTGCTCGGTTCGGCAAAGGCCGATGCCTTCCGCGCCGAACTCTTTCGCAACTTCTACATCCGCCGGTGTTTCCGCATTGGTGCGGACCCGGAGTTTGCGGACCTTGTCGGCCCATCCCATGAGCAGGCCGAAATCACCGGACAGGTCCGGTTGCTGCATTTCGACTTCGCCGAACAGAACCTCGCCCTCAGCTCCATCGACTGTGATGATTTCGCCTTTCTTGATTTCCCGGCCACCGACACGGAACACGCCCGCTTCAGCATCAATCTGCAAGTTGCCGGCACCGCAGACGCAAGGGCGACCCATGCCGCGCGCCACGACGGCTGCGTGCGAGGTCATCCCGCCCCGCGCCGTGACGATCGCCCGCGCCGCGTGCATGCCATGAATATCTTCCGGGCTGGTTTCGACGCGAACCAGGATCACCGCGCGGCCCGCCTCCGCCAGATGCGCCGCCTCATTGGAGTCAAAGACGACCTGACCCACGGCGGCGCCAGGGCTCGCTGGGAGCCCCTTGACGACAACGTCCCGCTTGGCATTCGGCGAAATCGTCGGGTGCAGCAATTGGTCCAGCTGGGCAGGCTCGAGGCGCAGAATGGCCTCTTCTTCGCTGATCAGCCCTTCCCGGGCCATGTCGACGGCAATCTTGAGAGCTGCCGCAGCGGTCCGCTTCCCGTTTCGGGTCTGCAGCATGTAGAGCGTCCCGTCTTCGACGGTGAACTCGATATCCTGCATGTCGCGATAGTGCGCTTCCAGCGTATCCGCCACATCGGTGAGCTGCTTGTAGACAACCGGCATCACTTCTTCGAGCGGAGCCTCGTCGGACTTCAACTCATCGGCGCGTGCCCGGCTGATCGGCGCGGGTGTGCGAATGCCGGCGACGACGTCTTCGCCCTGCGCATTGGTCAGGAACTCGCCATAGAACGTGTTGCCGCCCGTCGATGGATCGCGGGTAAAGGCGACGCCGGTCGCAGACGTTTCGCCCATATTGCCGAACACCATACACTGGACGTTCACCGCCGTGCCCCATTCGGCCGGAATGTCATTCAGCTTGCGATACAGGATCGCCCGGTCATTCATCCAGGACCCGAACACCGCGCCAATCGCTCCCCAGAGCTGCTCACGTGCATCATCCGGGAACGGCTTGCCGAGTTTGTCGCGAACCGCGTCCTTGTACTGGCCGACAATCTCTTTCCAGTCCGCCGCTTCCATCTCGGTGTCGAGTTCGAAGCCCTGACTGTCTTTATAATCGTCGAGAATATACTCGAACGTGTCATGCCGCAGACCCAGCACGACATTGGAGTACATCTGGATGAAGCGGCGATAGCTGTCATAGGCGAAGCGCTCACCGGCCTTCGCAGCAA
>JANSXJ010000168.1 GCA_024743015.1 Hyphomonas sp.
CGAGCACTCAGATTTCTGAACAAGCATATCTGCAAAGGCGAGCCCCACGGTCCCGGCGCCAATGATCAGATAATCAACGTCCTGCATTCTCGAATTCTCGCCCAGTCCCAATCCAGGAGAGAAAATGAATAGCGAGGTTTTATTAATTGAGTGTATCGGTGGTATTAGTAAAAATCACCGTGTTTATTTGATACGCTAAAGCGATCTTGACCGCGCGAGCCGCTCGCTTAGGGGACAGGTGGACGTTGGGCGAGGCAGATGCAGCAAAACCGAAACTCGATTGACTGGGCTCTGTTCGCTGGACTCACGGCGCTGTGGGCATCGGCCTATGCCTTCACCCGCTTGGCCGTGAGTCATGATGACCCGGCACTGGGCTTCCCGCCGCAATTCATCATCCCGATGAGGATTACAGCCGGCGCTCTCGTGTTGCTGATCGTGGTTGCGGTTTCACGGCAGGCCTGGCCAGCGTTCAGGGATTGGAAAAGCTGGGCGATCATGGCGGCGATGGGAACGCTCGGAACCGCTGCGCCCTTCCTCTTGATCACAACGGCGCAGAAGACCGTCGATTCCAGTCTCGCCGCACTATACGTGTCCGCAGCGCCGCTCTTCACATCGGTCCTCGCGCACATAGCGTTTCATGATGACTATATCGATCGGCGCAAGGCGTTGGGATTGATTATCGGCTTCCTGGGAGTGGCGGTCCTGTTCGGGCCCGAAGCAATCGCCTCCTTCGGATCCGCCAGCGTCGTGGCCCAGGCGATGTGCCTGGCGGCGACTTTTTTCTACGCGAGTTCGTCCATCATTGCGCGCTATGGGCGCACTATTCCGCCTTTCGTGTTTTCGGCGGGGTTCCTGATGTTCGGAGCGATCGCCACCTGGCCGCTTCTGCTGTTTGTCGACTTTGACACCCTGACGCCATCAAGCGGCGCCATTGCCGGGCTGGTCGGCCTGGCGCTTGGCCCGACCGCGATCGCGTCGGTTTTGTACATGTTGCTGATCCAGAGAACGAGCGCGACATTCGTTTCACTGACCGGTTACATGATCCCGATCCTTTCCGCGATCATTGGCTATCTGGCCTTCCGCGAGACGCAGAGCTGGAATGCCTTTCTGGCCTTCGCGCTCATTCTTGGCGGTGTCTGGCTGGCTCAGCGTCAGCAGAAAGCAGGCCTGCCCCCTAAAGTGTGAATGTGCCTTCGATCACGGTGACGCTATGCCCCCGCAATTTGACGCGGTCGCCGACCAGCTCGACATCGACATACGCACCGCGGCCCGGATAGGCTTGAAAGCATCGCGCGTCACGTTCGCCAGTAAGTATTTCGACCAGAGGGGCGACCATGCAATGCCAGCTGCCGGTGGCCGGGTCTTCGGGAATGCCGCTGCCCGGCGCAAAGAACCGGCTGGTGACATCAACGCCTGCGCCATCGAGCGCGAGACAGCCGAAATTTCCCAATCCCCATTTGCCGTCGCTTGTGCCAAGCGTCTTCAGCCGCTCGAGATCGGGTTCAAGTGAGCGGATTTCTTCGGCGCTCTCATAGAGACCGACATAGCAGGGACCGATAAAGGCTCGGATCGGCGCTTTACCAAACGCCGTTGAGATGTCTGCGTCCACGGCGACTTCCTCTGCCGTCTGGGCAGGGAAGTCCATTTCGAGGCGGCCGTCTGGCAAGCGTGACACGAACAGGTCTCCGGATTGCACTGTCTGGAACGTGATCTGCTCCCCGGTATAGCCGGCAATCGCGTACAGATAGTGTCCGGCGGCCAGGGTTGCGTGACCGCAGAGCGGGACTTCGACAGCGGGCGTAAACCAACGCAATTTCCACACGCCATCTCCATTCGGGACGATGAACGCCGTCTCAGCGACATTATTCTCTGCCGCAATCTTCTGCATCACCCGATCCGAGAGAAAGCCCTCGAGCGGGATCACACAGGCCTGGTTGCCTTCAAAGACCTGACTGGCAAAGGCATCGATCTGAGCGAATGGTAGAGTAGGCATGGCGCGCTCCTGTCTTGGACCAGAGAGGTCTCACAGGCGCCAGCTCAAGACAAACCATGATTTCTAAGCGATCGATCAGCTCTCCTGATCGAGCAATTTCCAATTGTGCGCCACCGGCCCATGACCCTGACCCAGCCCAGGCGCTTGCTTGATCGCTTCGTACAGATAGAGCCGCGCCGCCTCCACGACGTCTGGCATAGACTGGCCTTGTGCCAGAAGCGCAGCGCACGCACTGGCCAGGGTGCAGCCGGTGCCGTGCGTGGAACTTGTGTCGATGCGTTCGCTTTCGAAAATACACTCGCCGGTCTCGGTCTGCAGCACGTCGACGACGATCTGGCCGGGTATGTGCCCGCCTTTGACGAGTGCGCCTTTGGCTCCGCGCTCGAGCAGCGCTTCGGCCGCGCGGCGCTGACCATTGATGCCATCGACGGCCTTGCCTGTCAGCACTTCGGCCTCGGGCGCGTTTGGGGTCACAAGGGCTGCGCCCGGCAGCATCAGAGACGCAATCGCTGAGACGGCCTTTTCATCCACCAGCGCATCCCCAGACGTGGCGACCATGACAGGATCGACAATGCGGGGCACCTCGCGTGCGCGGTCGTCCAGCGTCTCCGCCACGGTTTCGACCAGTGCGGCGGTGCCGAGCATGCCGGTTTTGATCGCGTCCGCGCCGATATCCGTGAGGCAGGCCGCCA
The DNA here is from genome assembly GCA_024743015.1 of Hyphomonas sp. Taxonomy (GTDB): domain Bacteria; phylum Pseudomonadota; class Alphaproteobacteria; order Caulobacterales; family Hyphomonadaceae; genus Henriciella. Next base: position 2,686 of record JANSXJ010000168.1, read on the forward strand.
TCTGTCTCTGGACGGCGTCCGGTGCCACCGGCCAGACGCCATGAACGCCAAGCGTATTCTGTGCCGTGATCGCCGTGATGGCGGTCATGGCATATCCGCCAAGCATCGTGACCGCCTTGATATCCGCCTGGATGCCAGCACCGCCGCCGCTGTCTGATCCGGCAATGATCAGGACCCGGCCTTTAAGGTCCGCAGCCTTGCTCATTCGGCGATCGGGGCCACACCCCAGGGTGGAGGTGGTGCGTCGACCGGTCTGGTCAGATCAAATTCGACGCGAAACAGGCGTTCAGGTCGGCTCATCTGATAGGCGAAGGTCTCACCCGGCTCGATTTCGACGGTCCAGGTATTCTGGGTTGAGACTTCGATCTCCTGGGCAATGAACAGCGTCCGCGTTTCCTCATCCACGGGGTAATCCTGCCGGCCCGCAGTGCCATCCGGTGTGCTGTCGCCGCCATATTGGGTCAACGTGTCCTCGCTGCCATCCTCGTGGCGGTGATCATGTTTGAGGCGCAGCCCGTCTTGTGTTCGCGTGATAACCCAGGTGCGCGACCGATCTTCATCGACAGCGAATGGAATGCGCACAGTCAGGCCATCGCATGTGGCAGGGCCCATGATCATCTCCGCCGTCTTGAAATCGGCATCGACGGCATCATCGCTCACCAGTTTTCCCGCATAGGCCTCACCATTGCAGAGGCCGCTCAGACGCTCGAAATAGAGCGCTTCCGGGGCGGGATCGGTGGCACTGCCACAGGCTGCGAGGAGAATGATCGGGGCGAGTGAAATCTGTTTCATCAGAATTTCACCGCGCCTGACTTGATCGTCTCATAAGCATCAGGCGTAAGCGGCTCGTATCGGCCGGTATCGGGGTCGAAATACCAGATCGGGTCGCTCACTTCGTCCGGGTCGAAGCCTTCCTTGACCAGTTCAACCTTGCGATACTTGAACGTGCCGGTTGTCTCGGCTTCCTGCTGGACACGAATGAAAAGCGGGATGGCGTATTTCGGGAGCTGTTCGGCCAACCAGTCATACAGGTTGTCATACTCTACTTCGCCGTCCGTGGTGATCGCCGCCATGCCAGCGCGGCCATCCGTTCCGGGAACGCTGACGCCGTAAATGTTCGCCGTGGCTATACCCGGCGCGCGGGCGACAAATTCAGCGACTTCATTGGTCGAGACGTTTTCGCCTTTCCAACGGAATGTATCGCCAATCCGGTCGACGAAATAGACATAGCCTAGCTCGTCCTTTTTCATCAGGTCGCCGGTGCGAAACCACATGTCGCCTTCTTCAAACACATTGCGCAGGAGTTTCTTTTTCGTAGCGGCCTCATCATTGTAGCCTTCGAACCGGGTGCGGGCATCGTCGCCGACTTTACCGATCGCTTCACCCGTTTCGTTGGTATCAGCGGGTATGCAGAATCCGTCTTCACCGCGGACCGGTTCTTCTTCAACCACATCAAACTTCACGAAGGCGACATGACCGAACACGCTTTTTTCGAGATAGCTAGGGATCCGTCCTACCGCGCCGACTTTTCCGTCAAAGCCGAGGAAACTGACATTGCCTTCTGTCGAGCCGTAAAACTCGCAGACATAGGGAATGTTGAAACGGGTCAGGAATTCTTCCCAGATATCCGGGCGCAGGCCATTGCCAAATCCGGTGCGGATCTTGTGCGCGCGCTCCTTCGGGTGCGCCGGCGAATTGACCAGATACCGGCAAAGCTCGCCAATATAGACGATTGATGTCACGCCCTGGTCAGCTGCGTCGTCCCAGAACTGGCTGGCAGAGAACTTCTTGCGAAGAACGATGCTCGCCCCGGTCATCAGCGCCTGGCCGACGCCGCACAGACCGCCGGTTCCGTGATAGAGCGGCAGGGTTATATAGATCCGGTCGCGCGAGGTGATCTTACACGGGGCAATAAAGGATCGCATCATACCCTGGGTGCGCGCCTGCGTCAGGCGTGCGGCCTTGGGCAGACCCGTCGTGCCAGACGTATAGACATAGAGACAAAGGTCCTTTCCGCGCAGGGCGGCGCGATGTTCCCGACTTGGTCGTTGATCCGACGCACCGGCAAGGGCGGCATCGAGGTCTTCTCCTTCGCTACCGCCCATGGTCCAGACTTTCGGCTCGCCTTCGAACAAGCCGTCAGCGCTGCGAATGGCCTCATCCTGCTCGGCACCTGTGATGATCAGTTTGGCATCGGCAATATTGACGCAATGCGCCAGCGCATTGTCGGTCAGGTTATGATTGATCAGGCCGACCACGACGCCGATCTTTGCAAGGCCATACCAGACAGAGACATATTCGGGGCGGTTCTCCATGAACAAGGCCACCGCGTCTCCAGACTGGAGGCCGAGGCCCAGGCCCCAATTCGCAATCTTGTTGGCGAGGGTATCCATTTCCGAATAAGTCGTGAGATTGCCTTCGAATCGCCAGGCGACATTATTGGGATATTTGTCCACCACGCGTTCGAAATCATCAGCGACCAGGTTTTCAGAGTCCGGATCGATATCATCGGTCCATTTCTTCATCCTCTGAAGCGTCAGGATCGTCCCCGCTTCGCGCTTAATGGTTTGGATCAATCCCATTGTCGAAATCGCCTTTTCGTTGCCTGCCCAGTGTAATCTCCACAACACCTAGGTTGCGCCCGCCACCGTTTCCAGTATCTGGCATAGCTGTTACACACGCGGCTTCAACAAAATATGCGAAAGGTCACGCGAAATGTCTGATCCTGTTGGTGATTTACTACATCTGATGGACCTGGAACGTCTCGAGATTGACCTGTTTCGCGGGCAAAGCCCCGAAAATGAAACCAATCAGCGTGTTTTCGGAGGTCAGGTGATCTCTCAGGCGCTGGTTGCGGCCTATCGTACGGTGGATACCGACACCCGGACCTGCCACTCGCTGCACGCCTATTTTCTGCGGCCGGGTGATCCCTCCATTCCGATCATTTATGAAGTCGACCGATCACGTGATGGCGGAAGCTTCACGACCCGCCGCGTGGTCGCGATCCAGCACGGCAAGCAGATTTTCAACATGGCCGCATCCTTCCATAAACTGGAAGATGGCTGGCACCACCAGCACACGATGCCAGACGTCCAGGCAGCGGAAGATCTTGATGACCGGATCGAATGGCGACGAAAGTTTGCCGAGCGCCTGCCAGAGCGCCATCGTGGTCATTTCCTGCGCCCACGTCCGATCGAAATTCGTGAAGTCGATCCGCTTGATCCACTGAAGCCTGAAAAGGTCAGTGATGTGCAGCATCTCTGGTTCCGCGTGCGCCGGGAGATTGATGAGCAACCCTGGTTGCATCACTGCCTGATGGCCTATGCCTCGGATATGTCGCTGCTCGGCACCGGCAATCGCCCACACGGTGTTTCATGGATGACCGGCGAGCTGATGTCGGCAAGCCTCGATCACGCGATGTGGTTCCATGCGCCGATCAATTTCAGTGACTGGCACCTCTACACAATGGACAGCCCCTATGCGGGCGGTGCGCGGAGCTTCAATCGAGGGTCGATCTATACGCGCGACGGCCAACTGGTCGCGAGCGTGGCGCAGGAAGGCCTGATGCGCCCGGTGAAGCGCAAATAGGATCGAAGTCTAGCATCTTTATCTAAATATAAGATAATATATGCCGATATAAGCAATTCTTGCTATATCATCACATACCGCTTACAAAACTCATATGGATCCGGTTAGAAACCCTTTCGCGCCTGGTGCTGGATCGCAGCCGCCAGAGCTTGCGGGACGCGAAGCGCTCATTCAGCGCGCAGACTTCGCCATTCAACGGCTCATGCATGGACGCCACGACAAAGCGCAAATCCTGCTTGGTCTTCGTGGGACGGGTAAGACGGTCCTGCTCAACAAGTTTGAACAGATCGCCGATGACCATGGATGCGACACCACGTTTATCGAGGCACCCGAAGACCGATCACTCGCCTCCTTGCTCGTGCCTCGCTTGCAGAAAGTGCTACGGGCCTTGTCTGCGATTGAGGCTGCCAAGGCCCTGGCGCATCACGCGCTGGGCGCTTTGAAGAGCTTCGCAAAGACGTTCAAAGTTTCCTATGAGGGCGTGACGATATCGGTCGATCCGGCAATCGGGCTCGCCGATAGCGGTGATCTTGAGAGCGATCTCACCGATCTGTTCCTGGCGGTTGGTGCGGCCGCGCAACCCGCGGGGCGCTCCTGGGTCCTGTTTATCGACGAGCTGCAATATCTTGAGCGCATCGAACTCTCTGCCCTGATCGTAGCCGTCCACAGGATCGTTCAAAAGGGCTATCCCGTCATGTTCTTCGGGGCGGGCCTGCCGCAAATTGCGGCTCTGTCTGGGGAGGCGAAATCCTACTCGGAACGCCTGTTTGACTATCCCCCGATTGGCGCGCTCGATTCCAAGGCCGCCGCCCGCGCGATACGCGATCCGATCCGCGAAGAAGGTGAAGAGATCGACGACGCGGCCCTCGCTCACATCTTTGAGATGACGTCTGGTTATCCGTATTTCCTGCAGGAATGGGGCTATCAGTGCTGGAATCTGGCCGAGCGTTCGCCGATTGATGAAACCATTGCGAGCGCGGCCACCAAACGCGCCATCTCGCGCCTCGATGATGGCTTTTTCCGGGTCCGCCTGGAACGCCTGACACCAAAGGAAAAAGAGTATGTGATCGGTATGGCGAGCCTGGGCAGCGGCCCTTACCGCTCGTCCGACGTGGCAGACCATCTCGGCGTTGAGCCAACGTCGCTCGGTCCGCGGCGGGCGCAGATCATCAAGAAGGGAATGATTTACAGTCCCTCGCACGGAGACATCGCGTTCACCGTGCCCCTGTTCGAGGATTTCCTCATGCGCCAGTATCAGCTTACGCCCAAAGGTTAAGCCGCTGTTAACCCTTCCAGCGCATTTGTCAGGAATACATTAACCACTCGGATTCCAGCCGTCACAGCTGATGTGACATTTGTGTGCCTCGCA
>JANSXJ010000195.1 GCA_024743015.1 Hyphomonas sp.
AACGGGCCGGAGAGATCTCGGCCGGGATAGTGGAGGTTTAAGCGATGAAACTGGGGCTGCAAATCTGGATAGGCGTGATTTCGCTCATCCCGCTTCTGTTTTCCGTGATGGGTGTGATCAATGGTGCGGCCTATTTCATGCCGGACGGAGGCTACCCGGCAGCATTGGATAACCAGCTCCGCTATTTGTCCGCGATCTATCTCCTTGTGACGCTCTTATTATGGTGGACGATCCCCAGCATTGAAAAGCACGGCACCGTGCTCGCTTTCATTTGTGCCGTGATTTTTCTTGGCGGACTGGCGCGGCTTCTGTCGCACATGACAATCGGACCCGGACAACCAGAGCAGTTTGCAGGCATGATCCTGGAATTGTCAGCCCCGGCCTTACTGATCTGGCAAAGGCTGGTTGCGCGAAAGGCCGCCGCCGCCTAAACGGCGGGCCATGACACTCAAGCTTGCAATTTGGGACATGGACGGCACCATCGTAGATAGCCGGGATGTCATTCAGACGGCGATGGTGCGGAGCTTTGAAAAGCTCGGACTTTCACCGCCTGCTTATGACGATACGCGCAAGACGATTGGGCTTGGATTGCGCGAAGCTTGCCAGATTTTGGCGCCCGATTATCACGATATCGACGCTCTGGCAGCAACCTACAAGGAGTCCTTTGTCGAGCGCCGCTCAGAGCCTGGGTTCAAGGAGCCGCTGTATGACGGTGCAGTGGAAACGCTGCAAAGGCTCAGCGATCAGGGCTGGTTGATCGCAATGGCGACCGGCAAGTCGCACCAGGGAATCCGTGCAATCTTTGAGATGCATCCGCTCGCACACTACTTTGATACGATCTGGTGTGCCGATGATGGCCCCGGTAAACCGCATCCCTTCATGTGCGAGGAAGCGATGAAGGCGGTTGGTGCGGAACCTCATCAGAGCCTGATTATTGGCGATGCCGTGCACGACATAACCATGGGCTTGAATGCGGGCATCCATACATTGGGCGTCAGCTGGGGGTTTGGCACCGCAGACGAGCTGGCATCGGTCGGTGCGCATGAAGTTCACCATGATTATGCAAGCTTGGGCGCTAGCCTGGACGCATTCGCAGAAAGGCTTTGAGCACGTGGATAAGGTCGACAAACCGAAACGCTTTTACAAACAAGCCGCGGCGGCGCCGGTCGAGGGTGGGTATTCCGTCGAGCTGGATGGCCGACAGATCAAGACTCCCGCGAAAGCGACCCTGACGCTGCCGACCGAAGCGCTGGCTAAAGCGGTGGCGAAGGAATGGGCAGAGCAGGGCGAGACGCTCGATCTTCAAGCGATGACGCTGACCCGGCTCGCGAATGTTGCGATTGATCGAACGCCGGAGACCCGCGCTGATCTTGCCAGTGAACTGGCCCGATATGCCGGCACGGATTTGACCTGTTATCTGGCAGATGCCCCGAGCGCATTGCGCGAACGACAGGATGCAGCATGGCGACCCTGGCGTGAATGGGTGGGAAAAGAGCTTGGCGTCGTGCTGGTTCCCGTCATCGGCCTGATGGCGAGCCCGCAACCGCCGGCCAGTCTGGACGCCGTCAGGGCACATGCCCTCAACCTTGATGATTTTCGCCTGACCGCACTGGTGTGGGCCTGTAACCTGCTCGGATCAGCGGTACTGGCGCTGGCTGTGGAGCGCGGGGCGCTGACGGCTCCAGATGCCCTCAACGCTTCGATTGTCGATGAAGACTGGCAGATTGAACAATGGGGCGCGGACGAAGAAGCCATGCAGGTGCGTACGACGCGAGCTCGGGATGCGGCGGCTTTGCAACTGTGGTTTGAAGCCCTGTCCTAAGACTCGCCTGTAAGGCATTGTGCTGCTTGACGAAAAGATGAATTTGGCGTCCTCTCCTGAATTGGAGGACGCCATATGTTTCGAATGGTTTTGCTGACAGGTGCCGCGCTTGCGCTTTCTGCGTGTGCGTCGGTTGGAAATCTCGCCGCCGTCAACAAGAAAGAGACACTCGGATCCGGCTTCAACGGTAAGTCGCCCGCCGGTGTGTTCATCGACGCAGAACAGCGCGCTGTTCTTTCCAATCGCCGGACTGATTCTGATCTGCGCGTTGTCTGTGCTGAGCCCGCGCCCGATGCGCTCTCTGCGATTGCCGCGCAAGCCGGCGTCAGCGTTTCCGATATCTCCAATGCCGTTTCGGCTGAAGGCGGTGTATCCGAAGCCGCGGCAAATATCGGCCTTCGCACGCAGACCATTCAAACTCTGCGCGATGGCTTCTATCGCGTTTGCGAAGCGTATATGAATGGGCTGTCGGAGGAACAGTATTCGATTATGCTGCGCCGATTCCAAACCAATATGATTGCGCTGCTCGCCATCGAACAACTGACCGGAGCGGTCAAAGGTGGCGATGCTGTTGTCAGCGCATCTGCGGGAAGCGGCATCGATTTTCGTGAGCAATATTTGCAGCGCGCCGCGATGGCATCATCGGAACAGTCTCGCTTGGCGACCGATATTTCCCAGACCAATGAGGACATTGGCATTCTCGAAGATGTGAATGCGCAATGTGAACAGGGTGGTTTCGGAGATGGTTGCTCGGCCGCAGATGTCGAGCGACGCGGACGAGAGATCCGCGATTTGCGAGCACAGCGCCGCGCCATGGAGCGCGCGCAGGCCTCTGCGGAATCGACCGAGCGCACCAACAACTTGCTCGCCGAATCTGCTCCTTCCGCCACAGATTCCAGTGCGGGTGGCATGACCGGATCATGGCCGTCGACACCGGCCTATCCTCCGTCCTATGCAGTGGCAGAAGCCGTGCGTGATATCACTATGGCGATCGTGCAGAACGATTATGGTGTGCAGCTTTGCTTCGAACACTTACGCTACATTCAAGAAGGCGACCAGACCGCTCTTTCGGAGCGCTGCGAGAAAGTCATGGATGCGTATGTGCAGCAGCTGACGGACGCGAATGCCATGCGAGTTGAGATGCAACGCGCCCAGGCTGCGTTAATGGAAAGCGTCGCGAGCGGCTATATTTCAGCCGACGAAGCATCGACTTTTGCCTCATCGCTCTCGTCAAACGCGTCTGTGCCAGCACCCACAACGGCGCGGTCACTGTCACCGTTCAACGGCCCGGTGGCAGCCGCAGGCGCTCCCGCTGGCTTGGCGCCGCCTCCACCGCCACCGCCTCCAACCCGGCAATAGCCCGACTTTGGCTGCGCGGGCGCCTTGCTCGCCAACATATCTGCATTACGTCCCCTTCAAGGATCGTTTTAGGAGGGCGTCATGATCATTGTTCACCACTTGGAAGACTCGCGCTCTCAACGCGTTCTCTGGTTGCTTGAGGAACTTGGCGTTCCCTATGAAGTGAAACGCTACAATCGCGACCCTGAAACCTCCCTCGCGCCACCCGAGCTCTATGCCGTGCACCCGCTGGGAAAGTCTCCGGTGATTTCCGACGGAGATATCTCTGTCGCGGAAACCGGTGCGATTTTCGAATACCTGATCGACGCCTATGACCAGGACGGACGATTGAAGCCCGCAGCGGGTACGCAGGAGGGCCGGGATTACACGTACTGGCTGCACTATGCCGAAGGGTCGGCCATGACCAACCTGTTGCTGAAACTGGTCTTTTCGCGCTTGCCCGATCGCGCCCCGGCACTGATGAGGCCCATCGTTCGCCGCGTATCAGCCAGCGCTGAAGAGGGCTTCATTGATCCGCGCATCGCGGAACACACCAAGTGGTGGAATACTTCGCTTGAGGGTACCGGGTACTTTGTCGGACAGGCCCTGACGGGCGCGGACATCATGATGAGCTTCCCGCTCGAAGCTGCGGCGACCCGAGCCGACCTATCAGCCATGCCGCATATTACCAGCTTTCTGGAGCGCATCCACGCGCGTCCTGCTTACCAGGCAGCGCTCGAAAAGGGCGGGCCCTACGCGTACGCCTGATCCCTGCCTTACTTTCGACTGGAATTTCCGCGAACCCTATGCTGGTATTCGCGCCAAGGGGGCGTGAGGACTGAAGAAGGGACATCTTCAGATCAGCGCAATTGGAGTGGACGCGGAGATGATTAAACGCGCACTGATATCTGTTTTTCTAAGCCTGTTACTGCCGGTTCTGGCCTCAGCCGAAGCCCGTATCGCTTTGGTGATCGGAAACAGCGATTATGAGACAACCGGATGGGCACTCGCCAATCCCGCAAATGACGCGCGCTTGATGAAGCAGTCGCTGGAAGCGGTTGGATTTCGGGTGAGCCTGCACGTCAACGCCACTGAAGACGAAATGGAGGACGCGTTTGCCGCCCATGGTGCGCGTCTACGGGCGGGCGGTCCTGATGCGGTGGGGCTGATTTATTTCGCCGGGCACGGCATTCAGTCTGAAGGCTACAATTATCTTATCCCGGTCGATGCGAATGCGCGGACCGAACAGGATGTCTGGGCCCAGGCCCCGCGCCTTGGTCAGGCTTTGCAGCATGTCCGCTCAGCTGGGAATGGTGTGAATTTCGTGGTCCTCGATGCGTGCCGGAACAATCCACTGCCGAGTTCCAGTCGTTCGGCGGGCTCGGGTGGCCTCGCGCCTGTCGCGCGCTCGCGTGGATTGCTCGTTTCCTATTCCACGGAGCCGGGTTTTACCGCGACCGACGGAGCAGGGGTGAACAGCCCATATACGGCGGCGCTGGCGCAGGTCATTCAACAAGATGGCCTGATCGCCGAACAGGTCTTCAAACGCGTTGCGGATCAGGTCAATCAAGCCACAGGTGGAGCTCAGACGCCCTTCTACAATTCCGGACTGATTGGTGAGGATTTCTGTTTTGGTGACTGTTCCAAGCCTGCGCCAAGCCTTGTCAGCGCAGCAATCCGTCTTCCCATTGGCGGTGCCGGGCGCGAGCTTGCGGAGGATGGTCAGCCCATCGAAGAGGCTCCGGACTCCATGCCGATCGTGGCGGCGGTGCCTGCGACGACAGATTTTTCCACCTTCCAGGACTGCGATACCTGTCCCGAAATGGTGGTGCTGCCCGCCGGGGTGTTCACCATGGGCTCGCCGAGCGATGAGTATCGACGTTTCGACAATGAGGGGCCGCAGCGCGAGGTCTCGATCTCCCGGTTTGCTGCTGGAAAGTATGAAGTCACTTTCGGAGAATATGCCGCCTGTCGGGCTGATGGTGGATGTCAGGATCATGATCCGACAACGGACTTCCGCAAAGACGTCTTGTGGATGGGGGCCCGGCGCCCGGTTATGCAAGTGAATGCCAACGACGCGGAGGCCTATATAGACTGGCTGAATTCCAAGGTGGAGGGCGCGCCCTATCGCCTGCTTTCGGAGGCTGAATGGGAGTACGCGGCGCGGGCGGGCACAGACACCCCGTTTCATACGGGCGAGGAGATCACCAGCGATCAGGCGAACTATAATGGCCAGAGATCCTACGCGAACGAGCCGATAGGGGGCGGATACTTGCGCATGCCGGTTGATGTCGGGTCATACCCACCCAACGCATTTGGCCTCTACGACATGCACGGGAATATCGCCGAATGGACAGCCGATTGCTTCCGCAACTCTTATGCGGGTCTGCCAAAGGATGGTAGCGCAATTCCGGGTAGCACGAATTGCTCTCGCCCTGTTCGCGGCGGTGATTTCAACAAGGTTCCATCCTATGTCCGTTCTGCGATGCGCGGTGCTGAACCCGCCAGTCGGCGGGATGACGGGATTGGATTCCGGGTCGCAAGAACGCTGGACTGATCCTACTTGATGACGGCGCACGCCACGCGTGGTCCCGCGCCGCCGATGGGCTGGGTCATGTGATCGTCGCGGTTCTGGTGAATAATCAGGGCTGTGCCATCTTCGTCAGCAAGCTCAGCGCCGCTGATCAGTGTGGTGAAGGCCTCATACCCTGCAGAACCGTCCGCGGCGGCCCAGACATTTGGAACATCGCCCGCTTCAGGGCCTTTGGGGTTGAGGAGGCCATGTCCGTTTTCGATCTTGCCGACATGCCCGCCGGATAGTTTGAACGTTCCAGTATCGCTGCAATCACCAACCTGGTGGAGGTGCAGCCCGTGCCAACCGGGTGTCAGACCGCCAGGTTCAATCGTGGCTTCGAGCATCACCCCGTTTGGGCCATCGAGAATATTCAGCGCGCCTATCACCCGGCCATCCGCGCCAACAATATCGCCGCCCATCCGGAGCATGCTCGGAAACACGCCCGCTTCCGGTCCAGGCAGCTCAGATGCGGTTGGCAAGCTTGGCGGCTCATCTTGGGCAGGGGCATGCGCACAGGCAACAAGGGGGAGACTGGCGGCGAGCAGGGCTTTACGGATCATGTGAAGGGCTCCATTGGCTAATGCCAGAAGAGTGTAGAGCGTTCGCTGGAGAAGTCAGCCGTGACAGAGAAACTTGATCGCGCCGATAAAATTCTTGTTGCGCTCGGTCACTTCGAAAGCCGCGCCGCTGCGCAGGCGGCGATTGCGGCCGGGAAAGTCAGCGTATCGGGCCGGGTCGTACGCAAGCCCTCCGAAAAAATGTCCATGACGGCTTCCGTGACCGCGGGAGCTGAGCACCCCTGGGTGTCGCGTGCCGGTATGAAGCTCGCAGGCGCGTTGGAGGTCTTTGGCGTTGATCCGAGCGGATTGCACTGCCTTGATGTTGGCGCGTCGACTGGCGGATTCACGGACGTGTTGTTGGCGCGCGGTGCCGAGTCCATTGTCGCCGTCGATGTGGGCAGCGATCAGTTGCATGCTCGTCTACGAACGGATCCACGTGTCACGTCGTTGGAGGCGACCGATGCGCGGAGCCTGACGGCGAAAATGCTCGGGCGCGCGCCTCATCTGGTGGTCTGCGATGCAAGTTTCATCTCGCTTCACAAGCTGCTGAGCAAACCGCTCT
>JANSXJ010000473.1 GCA_024743015.1 Hyphomonas sp.
GAGCGGAAGATCGCGTGGATTGACCCGGAAGAACAGGCTCTGTTCGAAGGCATCCAAGCCGCGCTGCCTGGTAAGGAAATCCAGATCCTGAACCGCTCCATGGATGGCACCAAAATGGTCATCTTCGGGGATGAAGGCAAAGACCCGGGAAGCTACTACTTGCTGAATGACGGGGCGATCCAGAAGATTGGCTCACAAAACCCGCTCCTGAAGCCTGAAGACCTTGGCGATGTCAGCTTCATTCGCTGGACGGCGCGGGACGGCAAGAGCATCCCGGGATATGTGACTACGCCGCCTCGGGGTGAGCCACCGTTCCCGCTGATCGTTCTGCCACACGGCGGACCGGAAGTGCCGGAGCACATCACGTATGATGAGTGGGGGCAAATGCTCGCCAACAACGGCTACATGGTCCTGCAACCGGGATATCGCGGCACCACGCGGTACGGACTGGAGCACGCCGCTGGCATTTATAAAGACTGGGGCGGCAAGCCGCAGGACGACAAGGATGATGGCGCTCTGCATCTCGTCCGTCAGGGCCTCGTCGATCCGGATCGCATCGCCATGTTTGGTTGGTCCTATGGCGGATATGCCGCGATGATGGCAACCATCCGCGAGCCGCAGATCTACCAGTGTGCAATTGCTGGGGCGGGTGTGTCTGACCTGGATGCGGCGAACGCAGAGTTCAGCGGTAATCGCATCACGCGAGATGAGCTGAAACGCACCCGTGAAGGCGGGATCAGCCCGGTGGATCACGTGGAAGATGCGAACATTCCGGTTCTCGTCATCCATGGCGAGCATGACCAGCGCGTCCAGATTAATCAAAGCGACTGGTTCGTGAACCAGCTCAAGAAGCACAATAAGCCTCACAAGTACATCGTGCTTGAGGATGCAGACCATTTCTCCAACACGATCAATTACGAGAATGCCCGAATCCTTTACACAGAGATGTTGTCCTTCTTGAAAAACGATTGTGGGCCAGGTGGTCTCTGATTGACCCGACCATCCAAAGCTTGAGGGCGATCCGAACGGGTCGCCCTTTTCTTATTTCACTGGTTTCAGGCCCGCACTCCGGTCGCCGAACCACCACAGTGTGGCGGCGGTGGCAGCGAAGGACGCTGTTTCGGTGAGACTGCTGCGATCGGTTGGGTCGGCGGAAAACCAGATCACAGTTGTGATGCCCCACAAGAGCAGGGTCAGCGTGGGGCGCGTAAGGCCGCGGACGGCATCAACCCAGGGATAGCTGCCACGAATTGCAGCGTCGGCGTTCAGGCTGGCTTGTAGCCCGGCCCAGCGCCCGGCGGCATGCTCTAAGGCCAATTCCGCTTCGGCCTCCGCGGCATCGGCGAAGCGTTGCATCTCGAGCAGTTGCACTTCATGCTGCCAACGCTTCTCTTCGTGCGCGATGGTCTGGCGGCGTTCAAAATAGCCCGCCACGCGCCCGAGCGCGGTCCCCAAGACGCCGAATATACCGCCGCCAGCGGCGCTGGCCGCGATCCCAATCAACTCTGCCATAGATGCTTACTCCCAGAATAATACCAAACTGTCCGGCGCGCGCGCAGGTCGAGATGGATAAAGTGCCGGGCCAGGCCAAAGCCGGTAAAACCGACGGCCTCCGCCTGCGCCTTCAGCGCTGCGCGATCGTGCTCATGGATGAGAATGTCGACGGCGATCTGTTTATGGCGCGACAAGGGCGCCCCACCGACTGCGGCATTCCATTGCGGACAACGATGCCCCGAACTTACGCGCAAGGGCCGCCCACAGAGATCTCGCAGCTTTTGCAAGCGATCGAGAAAGTCCGGCGCATGCCAATATGCACCGGCACAAAATCGCCCATCACAGCGGCAGGCAAGTTCGGAGATCCGAAAATTGGGCCACCGCCATACACCGGAGAGCGCAGACTGAGCTGAACTGGACGTTTGGAACAACAAGGGTCGAATTCTCCGGCTTCGATCCTTTGCAAGCTAGACGCACCCAAACTCGGTCGGATTCATCGTCAGGCTCCCCGCGAATGGGCGACCTGCCCCCCCGGCGTGATGCGTGGGCTCAGCCTCAAGAAACACACGCGGACATTGGGCGGATTGTTGCGAATTCATCACAATTACTGGATAATAATTTCTCAAAAACTCAAATTCTTAGCTATTCAATTGACCTTGCAACTTAATTCGACCAGCGAATAGTTGCGATTACAAAAATCGTAGGACTAGGGGACTCTCGAGAGCGGAAACGCTCTCACAATGGAGAGAGACTTAGTCATGCAACATGACAATTTTAGATCAAGACTCATTGCGACGACCATATTGGCCGGCGCAGTGAGTGGGCTGGGCACTGGAGTGGCGGAAGCTCAGCAAACTCCGGATAATGAAGACCCAATCGCTGTCATCGAAGAAGTCAGCGAAACAGATGAAGCTCGTCAGGAGAAAGTCATTGTCACCGGTTCGCGCATTCAGCGCAGCGAGTTCACATCGATCAAACCCGTCCAGGTGATCAGCGGCGAAGTCAGTCGTGACATCGGCCTGGTTGATGCGGCCAGCCTGCTTCAGGAAAGCACCGCGGCCACTGGCCTGCAAATCGACACGACCTTTAACGGCTTCGTGCTCGATAACGGCCCAGGCGCTTCAAC
>JANSXJ010000446.1 GCA_024743015.1 Hyphomonas sp.
CATCAACGAGCTGCACATCGGCCTGAAGGGCACGATGGGCGCGCTCTATCTGAAGGACCTCGCCGACAAGACGCGGCGAGGGCTGCGCGGCCGCGTGGAAGCCGGCAAGTCTGGCGGCGGGAACAGCTACGGCTATGACGTGGTGCGGCAGGTCGGCAAGGACGGCGAGCCAGTGCGCGGCGAGCGCAAGATCAACGAGCCCGAAGCCGCAATCGTCCGGCGCATCTTCGGCGAATACGCCACCGGACGCTCACCGCGCGATATCGCCAAGCAGCTCAACAAGGACAGCGTTCGCGGTCCTTCTGGCAAGGGCTGGGGGCCGAGCACTATTCACGGCAACCGCCAGCGCGGAACCGGCATTCTCAACAACGAACTTTATATCGGGCGTCTGGTCTGGAATCGGCTGCGCTACATCAAGGACCCGGATACCGGCAAGCGCGTCTCGCGCCTCAATGCCGAAGACGAATGGATCGTCCACGACGTGCCTGAGCTCCGGCTGATCGATCAGGACCTGTGGGACCGTGTAAAGGCCCGCCAGGGCGAGCAATCCGCCGCCACCTTCGGCAAGGACGGTCCGGGGTACTGGGACCGGCGTCGCCCGCGCTATCTATTCTCCGGGCTGATGAAGTGCGGTGAGTGCGGCGGCGGCATCGTCAACCTGAATGCCGAACGCGCCGGCTGCGCCAATGCACGCAACAAAGGCACCTGCACCAACAAGCGCACCATGCGCCGCAAGACGCTAGAGGCGACGATCCTCGATGGTCTGAAGAACCATCTGATGGAGCCGGCGCTCTTCGAGGTTTTCTGCGAGGAATATACACGGCATTTGAACGCGCTGCGCATGGAGCAGAACGCGGGCCTGGAAGCCGCAAAGGCCGAGCTTGCGAAGATCGACCGCGAGGAAGAGAAGCTGGTCGATGCCATCTGCGAGGGCGTGCCGGCGGCCAAGGTGAAGGGCCGCATGGAAACGCTCGAAGCCCGCAAGGGCGAGCTTGAAGTTCTGATCGCCGATGCGCATGAAGAGCCGGTGCTCATCCATCCGAGCATGGCCAAGGTCTACCGGAACAGGGTAGCGCAGCTCACCGAGGCGCTGACCGATGACGGCCGCCGCGCGGAGGCGGTCGATCTCATCCGGGGGCTCGTGGACGGGATTGTGCTGAGCCCGGCCGAGATTGACGGCAAGAAGACGCTGGCCGTCGATCTGCACGGCCACCTCGCCGGCATCTTAAGTCTTTCCGCACAAACGAAAAAGCCGCTCAAGGAGAGCGACTTTTCCGTGGAGTCTACAAAAATGGTTGCGGGGGCATGCAACCACCGAAAACCATACTTGGTGTTGGTTGCTGTTTAGTCGCCGACGCTATCAAGCGACCCTAACTCCGCTTTGCTATGATATCTTCGGGTTTGTAACGCCTGACCCAGCCCCCTGATCCGGGCCGTTCAGGTGTAGAAGCCGTTCCTACTTCTTTCTGTTGATCTGGTTGCGGTCAAGGCCCGCTGAGCGGAGTGCCGAGTCTTGCTCAGGAGTTGACCGGTCATGTCAACTTACGCAGCGCGGCCATCAACGCTGCAAACCATGGCCCCGATGTTGTGTCCCTTGTGCGTGAGGCGATAATGACGTTGACCGAGGCTGACCCGTTGGACGGCGATGCAATCAGCTTTGCCGAGGAAGAACTGGTTGAGTTGCTACTTTGTTGCGGTGTGAATCTAGCTGCGCCTGCACAGCATGATCTCCAGGGCCGATGAGATGTGGCTGGTCATCAGATCAGCGGCGCTGTCGAGCCGACCATCAAGGATTGCATCGATGATGTCAATATGGTCCTGCGTTGCCGCGCGAACACGTTCCACATTGAGATAATGGCGATACTCCACCAGGCGCCGCATGCGGTTCTGCTGCTCAAGCGCATTGATGACGAACCGGTTTTGCGAGAACGCCGCCAATGCACCATGAAATGTGGAATTCGCCTCGTAGACCTCGGACGATTTGAGCGCAGAGGGTCGGCGCTTCAGCATGGCGATCTGTGCGTCGCGAATCTCACGCAACAGGTCGACATCGGCTTTGAATGTGGGCAGCAATATCGCCGACGGCTCGATCAGCAAGCGGAAGCGATAGCTTTCTTCGTCAGCCTCGCGCGAGCGCAAGAGCGGCTCAAAGCGCCAGCCATAGCCAGGCCGCTGACGAATGATGCCCTCAATCGAAAGGCGCGCCAGCGCGCGTTGCAGCGGAGCCCGCTCGACATTCACGCGGCGTATCATCTCCGCCTCGCTGACTTCGGAGGGCAACTGCCCTTCAAAGTAAAGATCGATCAGGCGATTGTAGATGTCGTCGTCTTGTCGGCTGGTCGGCTTCGGCTCCACCGTCGGCAAGTCATCGGCGGGGACCGCCAAGACGTAGCCACGTCGGGGAATGTGCTCCACCAGACCCATTTCACACATCACATCAAGCGCTGTACGCACCGGTGTGCGCGACACTGACAGGACTTTGGCGAGCAACGATTCACGGATCGGATCGCCTTTACCAAGGCCCTTTTCCCGCGCGTGAGAAAAAATCTTCTCGGCAATATCGCGTTGTAGATCAGTCGCTTGCGGCGAGATTTCAGAAATCGATTTCATATGTCCCACGATACAGTCTTGCGCCACGGGCAGCAAAATGTATTTCTTACGACAAAGGACAATTTGGGAGGTGGCCGTGTTTGGGCGCTTCAAGCCAGGGGATGGGAGGAACTTAAAGTACTACGATTGGGGTACAACGCCGTTTTACGCGCTGCAATCCGATCCACGCCTATCCTACTGCTTATATGTCCCGCGCGACTATGATGAGGACAGCACCCAAGAGTATCCACTGGTCGTGTTCATGCACGGGACAGAGCGTGGTGCGAGCCGCTACCGCGATGGTGCGGTGGAATTTGCTGACCAAGAGCAAGCCATAGTGCTTGCACCGCTGTTCCCTTGCAACTTGTTCTTCATTGGCGACACG
>JANSXJ010000087.1 GCA_024743015.1 Hyphomonas sp.
CCTTCGGCGAGGTCATCGATCAAGCCTTGGAAGTCGATGGCATGGACAATCGCTTGACGCACATGCGGGCTGAGTTGACCGGCTGCCTCTTCGGTGCCTGGACCGAGGACTAGATAGATCGCATCGGCGCTTGGCGCCCGCTCAATGCGCACGCCATCGGTGGTGATGGTGCCGGCTGACGCGCCATCAAGGCCAAGGGCAATGTCTGCCCCACCGGTCTCAAGAAGAAGCGCTTGCGAGGCTGGATCTTGCACGTTTTGCATCACAAACCGGCCGAAGGCTGGTTTGTCGCGCCAAAAGCTCTCATTGCGTGCGAGGATGATGGCGTTGCCGGGGTCGTAGGATTCCAGTACAAACGGGCCGCTGCCGGCGGAGTTGGCGATCAGCCAGCTTTCGCCCTCATCGGTGGCCGGGTCAGTCGTGGCGCCTTGTTCCATCGCCACGTCGCTGTTGAGGATCGCACTGATTGAGGAGGCGAGCAACGCTGGAAACTCAGAATTGCTTTCCGACAAGGTGATTTCGACCGTGGTCAGCGATACCTCGGTCATCTCCTCGATGTCCTCGTAGAGGAACCCGGCAATACCAACATTCTTGGCGCGCTCGAGCGAAAAGATCACGTCTTTGGCTTCGACGGGGCTGCCATCGGAAAAGACCGCGTCCGCATCCAGGTTGAACGTGAAGGTCGCGTTGTTGTTGGACGCGGTCCATGACTCGGCAAGCAGCGGCACAAGCTGCGAGCCGTCCGCCGAATAGGCGGTCAGCGTGTCGTAAACCATGTGGAACACCATGAGGCTGGTGCCGCTCCACTCACGCGATGGGTCGAACGTCTCAATGTCGAAGGCGCTGGCGACAACAACCGTCCCATCCTGGGCTGCTGCTTGGGGCGCGAACGCAGCCAAGGTCAGGCTGAGGAGGCCTGCACTCAAGGTGAGCGAACGCGGTCGAAGGTTGGCAGATGGGGCATGATGTTGGGGCGTCATGATCATGAGGACTTCCTTTCCCTGGTGAGGTGCCAGAGACGCTCTGCATGTAGTGCGCCGACGGCTTTGAATCGGCTTGCTGTGCCCGTGTGCGGGGCTTAACCGGATCGCTCGAAGCGCCCAAAGAGCGGGCCATACGAGTTCACCCCTAGCTTTCGTCCTGCGGTCGGTCTGGCAAATACCTCCAAAGTGGTATTTTGTAAGACAAACGACAAAATGGCTAAAAATGATGCTTACCAATGCACATGCCCGCCATCTTGCAAGCTTGCTTGCGCGGGTCGGGCAGAGGCAGTTCGCCCGTTTGCTGATTGCGGGCCTGCGCCGCAGTCTTGATTGCAACACCGTGGCGATCATCGCGTTTTCCAAACGCACCGGGGCGACGATCCTCGACTCCTGGGTTGAAGATCCGGCGTTGGACCGCGTGTTCCGCGATGTCTACGTCAACGGCGCATTCCGGCTCGACCCTTTTTATCAGGAGGGGTTACGCGCGCAGCGGCCGCAGTTTTTGCGCCTGAAAGACATCGCTCCTGATCGGTTTTTCACCACCGAGTACTTTCGCCGCTATTATCGCAGGACGGCGTTTTCCGACGAAATGGGCTTCATCATGCCCTATGGCGAGGGGATCGCCTTGCACCTGTCGGTCAGTCGTCGTGGGACAGACCAGCGCTTTTCTGGGCGGGAGCGGCGCGCCTTGGAGGCCTCGGCACCGCTTTTGGCGGTCATGCTGAAGCGGCATTACGGCGTGCCGGCGGAGTCGGCGGACGTGGCGTCTGATCTGGTGCCAATTGCCACCCGGCTGGAAGCCCATGCCCGCAAACATCTCAATGCCGATCTCACACCGCGTGAGGCGCTGGTGTTGCAACATGTGCTCGAGGGCTATTCCAACGTTGCCATTGGCCTGTTGATCGACGTGTCGCCGTTGACAGTGAAAGTGCACCGGCGCAATGCCTATCGAAAGCTTGGTATTTCATCGCAAGCTGAACTGTTTGCCGCCTTCATCCCGGCCCTTGCCCCAAGCGGAAAAGGGGTTTTGAGCTAGCCCAAGCGCCGAACACTGCGATGCGCCGGACTGGCGTTTATGCGACGTTGCGTCACCCTGGCCTGTACGCTTTTTTGTCCATCGTGACCCGCTGCATAGCCGCGCCGACGCCATGGGCTGGGCAGGCTGCCAGGCTTGATTGAACGGCTTGGGCATCCTTCAAACACTTGTCTTGGCTGAGTTTTTGAGCGGCCTCCAGTCGGTCGACGTGGATGCGGAACGCGTAGACCCCTCGGCTGAGCGACGTCACCAGGCTTTCAGGAATGTCGGACATAGCCCAGCCCGTTCCGAGCACCCGCTCGTAGGTGTCGACCGACAGATTGAGGATTCGGCGCAGCGCGGCGCGCTCTGTCACCGCTTCCCAACGCCCGTGAACATGCACGGCGCTGTAGTTCCAGGTGGGCACGTCCGGTTCGGCTTCGTACAGCGTCGGGGTCACATAGGCATCCGGCCCACGAAAGATCGCCAAAACCTGATCCCCATCCTTGAGCCGGCGCCAATGATCATTGGGCCGTGCCATGTGGCCGATCATGGCCTTGCGGTCGGTTTCGGGTTCAAAAAGGAGCGGGGCGTGCGTCGCATCAAAGCCCATCTCGCCGGTCGAGATCAGCACGCCGAGCGCGTGTTGGCTGACCAGTGCGTCGATTTCCGTCGGATCGGTTTCAGCAAAGAAGGCGGATGTATACACCTAGACTCTCCTCAAATTTTGTTTTTATACGAACAAAGAACAATATAGGGAAGCGGCCGATGAAACCCTCGGACTATCTCACATGCGATGCCACCGACCTGGCAGCTTTGGTCAAGGCCAAGGAGGTAAGCGCGGAAGAGGTTTTGGACGCTGCTTGGGACGTTATTGAGGCTGTCAATCCGGCGGTGAATGCTGTCACGCGCGATGCGCGCGACATCGCCCGGGCGGACATTGCCGCTGGCTTGCCAGATGGCCCCTTCACTGGCGTGCCCTTTGTTTTGAAAGACGAATATCTGTTCCGCGACGGGCTTCCGTGTGACTTTGCCTCGCGCATGGGGGAGGGCACAACCTCGCCCACCACATCGACCTTGCTGCAACGCTACATGGATGCGGGCTTGGTGATCACCGGCAAGACAAACTTGCCTGAATTCGGCGCGAGTGTGACGACCGAACCGGTGGCAAAAGGGCGCACCAACAATCCTTGGAACCCGGAACACACCGCCGGTGGGTCCTCTGGCGGATCGGCTGCGGCTGTCGCGGCCGGTATGGTGCCCATGGCTTATGGCAATGATGGCGCTGGCTCGATCCGCATTCCAGGATCGTGCTGTGGCGTGTTTGGCTTGAAGCCGACCCGTGGTCGCACACCCACGGGCCCTGAAGATGGCGAGTACTGGAATGGGTTGGTGATCCAGCACGCGCTGACTCGCACTGTGCGCGACAGCGCAGCCCTTTTGGATGCCACGGAAGGGTGGGAAGCAGGCTCGCTCTATCCTGCACCGCCCAAGCCGCGCGCCTACCTTGATGAACTCGGCCAAGACACTGGCAAGCTGCGGATCGGGATGGCAACCACATCACCCATCGGCTCCGTGGTGGACCCTGCGTGCGTGGTCGCAGTTGAGGCTGCGGCCAAGCTGCTTCAGGATATGGGCCACACCGTTGAGGAAGCGACGCCTGATCACGACGCCAAAGCGCTTGGCGCGGGCATTCTCGATCTGATGAACATCCATGTCGCCTTTGGCATCGATGGACTGGCCGCCATGCACGGGCGGACCCCGTCGCTGGAGACCGTGGAGCGCGCCCATTTGGAAACGGCGCGCCGTGGCCGCGAAATGTCGGCCCAGCGCATGCTTGAGATTTTGGAGCTGATGGGCTCCACGGCGCGGCGCGCTGCCCCGTTTTTTGAAGCCTACGATCTGTGGTTGACTCCGACCTTGGCGACGCCACCGGTCAAGCACGGACAGATCACCACCAATGACAGTGATGCTGATCGGTATTTGAACGGCTTCCTGGAGTTTGTACCCTTCACGCCCCTGGCCAATGTCACAGGTTGCCCAGCGATGACTTTACCCCTTCACTGGACGGAAGAGGGCCTGCCGGTGGGCGTGCACTTCATGTCGGCGTTTGGTGACGAGGGTTTATTATTCCGTCTGGCAGCACGCTTGGAAGAGGCGCTGCGATGGGCAGACAAGCACCCGCGCCTGAGCGGATGGGAGATGATGTAATGGCCTCCGAAACGATCACGAAAATGCCGCCCCATGGTCATCCCATCAACGGGATGGAGGCCATTGGTTTGTCCTTCCCTGACGCGGTACTCGAGGGCAACCCGCAAGAGGCGGCCCATGTGTTTACCGACCTGTCCCTGTCTCAGGCAACCATTGGCGTGTGGGAGAGCGAGGCGGGCGTGATCCGCTTCGACCCTTATCCTTTCGATGAGTTGTGCATCGTTGTTGAAGGTGAGGTTGCGCTGGTACCGGATGACACCGGTCTGGCTGAAACCTTTCGCGCCGGTGATCTCTTCATCGTGCGGGAGACATTTCGTGGCACCTGGCACATGCCGCGAAAGTTGCGCAAATTCTACGTCGAACTGAAAAAATAGCACAACAAAGCCAAGCGCAAAGTGCGGCGAGCTTTGTCGCAAGTGCGGGTCAGGCTACTTCAAGTACCAGCCCCATGGCTTCTCGCCCGCCCAACTGGTGATCTGTTTGGTCTCCAAATAGTTCTCCAGCCCCCAGCGGCCGAGTTCGCGGCCAATGCCGGAGCGTTTCACACCGCCCCACGGCACTTCGGTGAAGGTTGGCTGCGAGCAATTGACCCACACAACGCCAGCTTTGAGCGCGCGGGCAACACGGTTCGCGCGGGAGATGTCCCGCGACATGACCGCAGCGCCAAGCCCGTAGATGGAGTTGTTTGCTTCGCGCACGCCATCGTCCTCGTTATCGAAGGGCGAAATGCACAAGACGGGGCCGAAAATCTCCTCCGTCCAGATGGTACTGTCCTTGGGCACGTCAGCGAAGATGGCCGGCTCCATAAAATAGCCCTTGGGCAGGTGGGCCGGTCGACCGCCACCGGTGACCAAGGTGGCGCCGTCCGCAACGCCAGTGGCGATGGCAGCTTGCACTTTATCGTACTGGCCTTGGCTCACCAACGCGCCCATCAGCACCTCCTCGGTGCCCGGCCCAATGGTGATCTTACGCGTTTCGTCCACCAACCGTTCCAACAGCACATCGTACAGCGGTCGCTCGACCAAAACGCGGGACGTGGCGGTGCAGACCTCGCCCTGGTTCCAGAAAATGCCGAACAGAGTCCATTCGACCGCTTCCTCCATGTCGGCATCGGCGAATATGACGAAGGGCGATTTGCCCCCAAGCTCCAAGCTCACCGCTTTGATGTCTTCAGCGGCGGCCTGCATCACCCGTCGTCCGGTCGGAACCGAACCGGTGAAGGCTGTTTTGTCGGCGCCAGGATGGGCTGCGAGCGCTGCACCGGCCGCGCCCGCCCCGGTGACGATGTTGAGCGCGCCGGCGGGCAAGCCGGCCTCTTGAGCGATGGTGCCAAGTTCCAGCGCTGTCAGCGGCGTCAGTTCAGACGGTTTGAGCACCACGGTACACCCTGCCGCCAAGGCCGGTGCCACTTTCCACGAGGCCATCAGCATTGGGAAGTTCCACGGGATGATCGCCGCTGCCACGCCAATGGGTTGCTTGACAACGGTGCTGGTGAAGCCGTCCATAGGCAGGGCGATGTCTTCTTCGGCGTTGGCGTCCATCGTCTCTGCGAGATCCGCGTAGAAGCCAAAGACACCTGCAGTATCCTCAATATCCCAAACGGCTTCCGGCCTCGGTTTGCCATTGTCGCGGATTTCAATTTCGGCAAGCTCGGCCGTGCGTGCTTCGATCAGCTGCGCCATGCGCCGCAGCACCTTGGCGCGTTCAGGCCCGGACATCTGAGGCCAGGGACCGGTATCAAACGCTGAGCGTGCTGCTGCGACAGCACGGTCGATGTCCTCTGCCGTGCCATCGGGAACTCGGTGGAACGTTTCTTCGGTCGCCGGATCAATGACATCGATCCAGTCGGACCCGCTGCTTGCCTCCCAAGCACCGTTGATGAAGTGAGCCGATTTCAGGCTGTTGTTGGCTGTGGACATGGGCTTTCCTCACGGCGCGTTGCTGGATCCAGATGTGTTTGTCGGCGAACCAGACGGTAGCCTCTGCCTTGCGGCTTCAGCTCTGGCAGGATCGAAAGGAGACGGCAGGTAAAGGGGTGCTGCGGCGCTCTGAAAACTTCGGCGGCGTGGCCTTCTTCCACCACAATGCCGTCCTCCATGACCATCACGCGGTTGGCGATGCTTTCCACCACGCCCAGATCATGGCTGATGAAAATGTAGGACAGGTCATGGTCGCGTTGCAGCCGCTCAAGCAGATCGAGCACTTGCGCCTGCACCGTCACATCGAGTGCGGACACCGGTTCATCAAGGACAATAATCTTTGGCTGCATGATCAGCGCACGGGCGATACCGACGCGCTGACGCTGGCCGCCTGACAGCTGGTGCGGGAAGCGTGCGGCGAAGTCTTCATCCAGGCCGCAGGCGGTGAGCGTTGTCAAAGCCTTTTTGCGCCTGTCCGCGCGGCTCAGTGTTTTGGTGTGGCGTAAGCCTTCGGCAACGCTATCGCCGACGCGGACGCGCGGGTCGAGCGAGCCCATCGGATCCTGAAAAACGATCTGGATCTCACGCGCCAGCTCACGCCGACGGCTTGCCAATGGATGCGTGATGTCCGCATCACCAAACTGGATCCGCCCGCTTGTCAGGTCTTGCAGCCCCGCGATGGCGCGGCCGAGCGTGGTCTTCCCCGATCCCGAGGCGCCGACAATCGCCAGCGTTTCACCGGGACACAGGGTGATGTCCACATCGCGCAGTGCATGGGTGTGTGGTGCCTTGGCCCAGGGCCACGGTTTGCGGCCGGCAAAGCTCACATGGGCACCGGTAACGTGCAGAAGCGGTGCCACTTGGGCGCTCTGCGGAGGTTTGACTTCCCCTTGCGGCAGGGCGGCGAGCAACGCCTTGGTCTTTGCGTGGCGTGGCTCAATGAGGATGTCATCGACTGGGCCTGCTTCCACGATGACGCCGGCATCCATCACGCTGACACGATCAGCTCTGTCAGCGACCAGCCCCAGGTCATGGCTGATCATCAGCACAGCCGTGCCTAGATCGCGTGTGACGTCGCGGATCAAATCCATGATGTCGGCTTGCACAATGGCGTCGAGCGCCGTTGTGGGCTCGTCAGCGATGAGCAGTTGCGGCTTCAACAGGAGCGTGGAGGCGATCATGATCCGCTGCCGCATCCCACCGGAGAACTCGTGCGGGTAGCAGCCCAATGCACGTGCGCCATGGGGGATGCCAACGCGGGCGAGCATGTCGATGGCGCGATCCTGTGCATCTTTTACGCTCAACTTTTCGTGCAGCATGGTGGCTTCGCACATTTGGGCACCGATCCGCATGGACGGGTTCAGCGATGTCAGCGGGTCTTGAAACACCATGCCCATTTTTTTGCCGCGCAGCGCGCGGATGCTGCGGCTGCCAAGGCCGACCAGCTCGGTGCCATCAAAGGTGATCGATCCTGCGCGCACGCGACCGCCCGGCGGTAGCAGCCCAAGAGCAGCGCGCGCGAGCATGGTTTTGCCCGAACCGCTTTCACCAACAATGGCGTGAAACTCGCCCGCGCCGACGCTCAAGCTGGCTGAAGTGACCACATCGGTTGGCCACTCGCGCCCGCCGAATGCGATCGTCACATCGCGCATCTGAAGGATGGCGGTCTTCACACCTCGCCTTCCATGCGTGGATCAAGCCAATCGCGCAGGGCATCGCCCAGAAGGTTGATCCCCAAAAGCGCGCCGAAAATAGCAACGCCCGGAAAAATGACCATCCAAGGGGCTTGCACCATCACGCCGCGGCCATCGGCAAGCATACCGCCCCAGCTGGGCGCCGGTGGTTGAACGCCAAGACCAAGGAAGCTCAGCGCGCTTTCCGCCAACAAGGCGAGGGCGAGGATGGTCGTACACAGCACCGACAGGGAGGAGACGCAGTTAGGCACAATGTGTCGGAAGAGCGTGTAGGTCTGGCTGTTGCCGAGAGCGCGGCTGGCCTCAACAAACTCCTTCTCTTTCAAGGATAGAACCAGCGCGCGGGTCACGCGCACGAAGGATGGGGCGAAGGCGAGGCCGAGGGCCGTCACCAGAGGCACTAAGCCGGCTCCCATCACAGCCATGATCGCCAGCGCCAACAAGAGCCCCGGGAATGCCATGAGCGTTTCAGTGACGACGCTGACCCCGCGGTCGATCCATCCGCCATAGAACCCTGCGAGCGCACCGAGCGTGGTGCCCAGCAGAAACGCGACGATCACGGTTAATGTCGCCGCGTAGAGGCTCACCCACGCCCCGGCCAGGACGCGGCTGAGCATGTCACGACCAAACTGGTCGGTGCCGAAGGGGTGCTCCCAGGAGGGCGGCTGCAACAGGACCAGAAAGTCCGGCTTGATGGGATCAGAGGGCGGCGCAAACTGCCCGACGAGCGCAGCGATGAGGGCGATCAGCAGCAAGGTGCCGCCAACCAGCGCGTTCAATCGCAGCCGAGCAAGACGGGCCATCATAGGCGCACCCGTGGATCAAAAAGGGGGTAGAGGAGATCGGTGATAAGATTCACCAGAATGTAGCTGAGCGCGACCAAAAGCATGACGCCTTGCACCACCGGGTAATCGCGCGATGAGATGGCGTCGATCAGGTGCCGGCCAAGGCCTGGAAGGGTGAAAACCGTTTCGATCACGGCGGCGCCGCCCAAAAGGGCACCCAGGGTGAGGCCGATGATCGTTAGCGTTGGAGCAAAGGCATTGGGAAAGGCGTGGCGGCGCAACACATCGGCCTCGCTCAGACCCTTGGCACGTGCATGGGTGATGTAGTCGAGCCGCATCACCTCAATCGTCGCGGCGCGCGACATACGCAAAATGGTTCCAAGCTCGGCCATGACCAAAGCGGCTACGGGCATGATGAGGTACATGATCCCGCGTGTGAGATCGTCCGTCAGCGACACATAGCCCACCGAGGGCAGCCAGCCGAGTTCAATGCCGAACACGAGGATGAGCATCAGCCCGATCCAGAAGGATGGCACGGACATGGCCGCAATGGAGGTCGTGACAATGACGTTGTCCACGCTGCGGTTCTGCCGCCAGGCGGCGATCATCCCCAACGGCACTGCAATGACAGCGGCCAGAAGCACGCTGATGGCGACCACTTGAGCCGTCACCGCAAAGCGGTCGAGCAAGGTTGGTAGAACCGGCGCACCGTTGATGAAGGAGGTGCCGAAATCGCCCTGGAGCAGCGCGCCCATCCAAGCGATGAACTGAACAAGCAGCGGGTCGTTGAGACCCATCTCTTCGCGCAACCGCTCGATGCGCTCCACTTGCGTGACGTCGCCGACCATCAGGGTTGCCGGGTCGCCGGGAACCAGCCGCATCAAAACGAAGACTGTGACCGCGACGAGAAACATCGTGGGGATGGATGCAAGGCATCGGAGGATCACGTAGCGCAGCATCGCTCAGTCCTTGGAGTGCTCGGGGTGGTCTGGACCCCGTACCGCACACCGGGGGCCAGACCGAGGGAGGCTCAAATGCGAGCCCCTTACTCTTCAATCCAGACGTTCCACAGATAGGGCTTGGCGGCAGGCCATACCTGATAGCCTTGCAGGCGGTTGCTCGTCACATCAATGGTGAAGGCATTGTAGAGGTTGAGGGTCGGTACTTCCTCGATCATCATCCGGTGGACCTCATCGAACAAGGCTTGGCGACGCTCAGGATCGCCGATCACAGCGGCTTCGTTCACCATTGCAATCGCATCGGTGTTGTACCATTGGAAGGCAGGGTGATCTTCACCGAGCACGGAGCGATAGTTGAGCGCCGGATCGGTGCGCGCCGAGTAACCAAACGCTGACAACTGGAACTGGCCGTTGAAGTAGTTGTCAAGATGGGCGGCCCACTCCAAAACATCCAGCTCTGAATTGATGCCCGCTTCGGCCAGCATCGCCTGAATGATCACCGCGTTCTGGTACATATTGTTGAAGCGGCGGTTGGTCTGAATTTGAAGTGGTGTGCCGTCATACCCTGCTGCTTCGAGCAGGCGTGCAACCTCCTCCAAGTCGCGCTCATAACCTTCAGCCTGCACCGCTGTGTGATAGACGCTGCCTTCGGGAATGGTGGAAGGGTTGTAGCCAACGATGCCAGACGATGCGGTTTGCGCGAGCACGGCGAAGTCAATCGCCAGGGCCACCGCGCGCCGCATGTTGATGTCGGACATCAGCTCATTGTCGACGCGCATCAGAAGCACGTTCCACTCCAGGCTCGGCGCCTCGTGAATGGTAACGAGATCTGGGTTCAACTCATTGCGGTCGTTGGGTTGGATTTGATCGACCAGATCCAAGTCGCCGCTTTGCAGCCCCGCCAAGGCGGTTGCCGTTTCCGGCACGACGATGAATTCCACCGCGTCGAGATAGGCGATCCGCTCGCCGGCATAGGCCGATGCCGGACCGCTTGCTGGCGTATAATCATCAAACCGTTCGATGGTAACGCTGACGCCTTGGTTCCACTCGCTCAACATGTAAGGCCCAGTGCCGATCGGCTCCACCCAATTGCCCTCGGCATCCACGCTATCAGGGTGGACGATGGCGGTCAGACACTGGATATTGGCGATCTGTGCGAGGAAGAGCGAGTTTGCCACGTTGAGCTCGAACACAACCGTGCTCTCATCGGGTGCCGTTACGGAAAGAATCTCCAGATCCTCCGTGCCATCGTACCAGTCTGTGCAGGCCCAGCCGGTTTCCAGATCGAGCCAGCGATCCCAACTCCACACGACCTCGGCGCTTGTCATAGGCTCGCCATTGTGGAACATCACATCGTCGCGCAGAGTGAAAGTGTAGGTCGTCCCGTCCTCCGAAATCTCCCAGCTTTCCGCCAGAAGCGGCTGCACGTTGACGTCGGCATCGTAGGAAACGAGCCCCTCCATAATGTGGTGCAACAGCGTATCGGTGATGCCATCGCGATCAACGCCAGGCTGGGTACCCAGGATGTCGGACTTCATGGCGACCTTCGCAATTCCGCCAAATTCAGGGTCGGCCACAGCGGCGCCGGCTGAACATATCAGCGCGATAGTTGAGGCTGAGATGAGTTTCTTCATTGATGCACTCTCCTTGCTCGGTTAGCGACCGTTCAGGTGGTCAAACGGTAGCTCGTTTGCGTTGTGTTGCTCATGTAAGGTGTTGGAATCACATACATTTCGCGTTTGGTCACATCCATCACGATGGTTGCGACCGTGGACACGTCATCGCCACCTGGGCCGGTGTTGGGTGGCCGATTGACGGAGGCCGGTGTGCCGAAATCGTCGGCAAAAGCGTCCGTCATTGTTTGCACAGAGATGGCGCCGTGCTGTGCATCTAGATGCTTTTGCACGCGCTCTTCGCGGTAACCGTCCGGGCTCGCCGCTCTGCCGCAGGTTGCTAATGGGAGATAGTGTCCATCTAGGTTAGTGGACATTATCGGGGTCATTTGTGACGAAGCGGCGGAGGCGTCGGAATTGGAGCGACGACGAGAAGCGGATGATC
>JANSXJ010000142.1 GCA_024743015.1 Hyphomonas sp.
CGGATCTGTCATGACAGTGCCCTGTTCGTGCTCCATTTTTTCGCGTAGGACTGAACGATGAATACCGCGCACACCGAAATGCTTGCTCAATGGGCGCCGCAGCGACAGATGACGCTGGCACAGGCGCGGCGGCGATCGTCGACAGTCGGGTTGCTGCGCGTTGTATTTGTGGCCTGTGCGGCGATCTCGGCCGGCGTGATTATCGGCCCGATCGCGGCGACGGCCTTGTCCAGCAATGGCCAGCAGATCGACCAGGTGGCGGCGGACGAGGTGATCACCATGGTCAATGCACGTTTCACCGGACGCAATATTGCGGGCGATGCGTACGTCATTACCGCGGCAGAGGCGCGTCGGCGACGCGCGGATTCGAGTATTGTCGACCTGATCAATCCGAGACTGGTTGACGATAAAGGAACCGAGGTTGGGGCACCGATTGGTGTCTATTACCAGAATTCAGAATACCTGGATTTGTTTCAGGCGGTGTCTGTCCGGGATTCTGACGGCTACGAGTTTTCCACCACGGCGGCGCGCGTATTTGTCCAGCAGGGACGTGTGCAAGGAATTGAACCGCTGAGCGGTAACGGACCCCTTGGCGATGTGCGCGCAGACTCGTATGAAATTGAGGACGAAGGTAACCGTGTAATCCTGCGCGGGAATGTTAATCTGACGATCTATCCTGACGGTCCGGAAGCGGCTGAGGAAGATAGCACAGAAGAGTAGAGGCGATGTCGATGAGAATTATGGCTGCCGCGGGCGCGTTATCTGTTTTGACCTTGGGAACGGCGATGGCGCAGGTTTCTGGTGAAGGCGGTCCGATCCGGGTGAACGCCGATCGCTCCGAAGTGCTCGACAAGGAACGCAAGGTCATCCTGATCGACAATGTCGACATTACGCAAGGGACAGCGCGTCTGCGGGCGGACGTTGTCACGCTGGAATATGGAGGTGGCGGCAACACTTCGACCACCGGCCTCGGATCGAATTTCGGAGATATCCGGACCATGACGGCGCGTGGTAACGTGTTTTATGTGACCCCGGAATTTAAGGCAAATGGCGATCTCGGCATCTATGTTGCCGCCAATGATACGATCACGCTGACGGGTAATGTCGTGATGATCCGAGACGAGGACGTGGCCAAAGGCGAGCGCCTGACCATGGAACTGGAAGCTGGAAAGACAACGCTC
Source organism: Hyphomonas sp. (assembly GCA_024743015.1). Lineage (GTDB taxonomy): Bacteria > Pseudomonadota > Alphaproteobacteria > Caulobacterales > Hyphomonadaceae > Henriciella. The sequence goes on from JANSXJ010000142.1 coordinate 1,182, forward strand.
GATGGCGGCGATAGCCAGGTAAATCTGGTGATTACGCCGAACGAAGGCAATAATTGATCAAATTCGTTGTTTCGGTCTAAACGGATTTTAAGCCTGTTATTCTAAGTGGTTAAGCTAGGAGCTGATCACTAAAGGGAGCTGAAACATATGGACCAGACCGGCCAAGGCCTTGTCGCAACCGGACTTGCCAAGTCATTTGGCAAGCGCCAGGTTGTCCATGATGTTTCGCTGAGTTTGCAGCGGGGCGAAGTTGTGGGGCTGCTCGGACCGAACGGGGCGGGCAAAACGACGTGTTTCTACATGATAATGGGGCTGATCGGAGCTGATGACGGGTCGATCCGGATTGATGGGGCAGATGTCACCGCATTGCCGATGTATCAGCGCGCCCGGCTGGGGCTCGGCTATCTGCCACAGGAAGCCAGTATTTTCCGCGGGATGAATGTCGAAGAGAATATCATGGCGGTCGTCGAGCTGGTTGAACGCGACAAGTCCGAACGCCAGAATCAGGTCGATTCCCTTCTCGAAGAGCTGCACATCACACACTTGCGCAAGCAGCCATCAACCAGTCTGTCGGGTGGCGAACGCCGCCGGGTGGAGATCGCGCGTGCGCTCGCATCGCGTCCGGCTTTCATGCTTCTGGATGAGCCTTTTACCGGGATCGACCCACTAGCGATCTCTGATATTTCCGATCTTGTCGGTTATCTGAAGGAACGCGGCCTTGGCGTTCTCATCACGGATCACCAGGTTCGTGAAACGCTCCAAATCGTTGATCGTGCATCGATCATTTATGAGGGCAGCGTGTTGTTCGAAGGACAACCGCAGGAAGTTCTCGACAATGACGATGTCCGCCGGGTTTATCTCGGCCAGAGATTTGCGGCGTAGAGGGCAAGACCATGAGTGCCTATCAACGCTTAGACATGCGCCAGGGGCAATCCCTGGTGATGACGCCGCAACTTCAGCAAGCGATCAAGCTGCTGCAATTGTCGAACATCGAGCTGGCCGAGTTTGTCGCCGAAGAAATTGAGCGCAATCCACTTCTTGAGCGCGGCGAGAATGGCTCACTGAACGAGTCTGCACCCGAAAGCGACGTCGACAAATCCAAAGGTCGCGACGAGCTCGCGCTTGATGGATCCGAAGGCATGGCCAATGCCCGGGATGCCGTGGATGCATCCGACACCGATATGTATGAGGCCGGCACGGGCTCAGACGAAGCGCGTACGGCAAACAGCCAAGTGTCCGGACCGTCTGCCAGTACGGATTGGTCGACGGTCGGATCAGGCCGCGGCGGTGGTGAGGATTTCGATTTCGAAGGGTCACTGACCAGCGAGAAATCTCTGCACCAGCATCTGCACGACCAGCTCTCCATGGCGGGTCTGAGCCAGGCCGATAGCCTGATCGGCGCACGCCTGATTGATGAGACTGATGAATCCGGCTTCTGCAAAGTCGAAATTCACGAAGTCGCAAAGGCGCTCGGCGCCGACTCCGCAAATGTCGAAGCCGTCCTGCACGTCTGTCAGGGCTTTGACCCGACCGGCGTGATGGCGCGCGATTTGACCGAATGCCTTGCACTGCAACTGAAGGAGCAGGATCGCCTGGATCCGGTGATGCAGACCTTCCTCGAAAACCTGCACCTGGTGGCCAAGCACGATATCAAGGGCCTCGGCGAGGTTTGCGGCGTTGATAAAGAGGACGTGATGGACATGATCGCAGAATTGCGATCGCTCAGCCCTCGTCCGGCTTCCGGGTTCGCGACTGAGGCCACAATCGCCGTGGCGCCTGATGTCTTCGTCAAGGAAATGCCCAACGGGATGTTCGCGGTTGAGCTGAACAGCGAGACCCTTCCGCGCGTCCTGATGGACAAGGCTTACTATGCTGAAGTCTCGGCTCTTCCGATGCGAGACAAGGAAAGAGAATTCATCTCTGAATGCGCGTCGAATGCAACCTGGCTGATTAAGTCGCTGGACCAACGCGCACGCACAATTCTGAAAGTCGCGAGCGAGATTGTTCGCCAGCAAGATGCGTTCTTTGCACATGGCGTCGCCCACCTGCGACCGCTTAATCTCAAACAAGTCGCTGATGCGATCGAAATGCACGAGTCGACCGTCAGCCGTGTCACCAGCAACAAGTACATGGCCACGCCCCGTGGACTGTTCGAGCTGAAATACTTCTTCTCAGCCGCAATCCCATCTACTGGCGGCGGCGAAGCGCACTCTGCAGAGGCTGTTCGTTATCGGATCAAGCAACTGATCGAAGATGAAGGCGACAAGGTTTTGTCCGATGACAAGATCGTGGAAATCCTCACCGAGTTCGGCATTGAAATCGCCCGACGGACGGTGGCAAAGTATCGCGAGAGCCTCGGAATCCCGAGCTCGGTGCAGCGCCGCCGTGTGCTGAAGGCGAGCGCCTAAAGTCGGTCAAGCACGTCGATGGACGGGCGTTGATGATGTCCGTTTTGGATCAGGAGGGGGCATAAACCCTGAGGCCTTCGTGCTGAGCGTTTCGAAGGTTCGGGGACCTGAAGGATAAAGGGCCGAGCGCCCAAATCCGCCAGTCCCTGCGCAGGCAGGGACCCAGGGATCAAAGTCCACCAATCATCCATGGACACCTGCCTGCGCAGGTGTCGGCGGCCAGTCGTTGCCCTCTCCGAGAAGCCCGCTTCGTCGTTCGACAAGCTCAGGATGAGGCTTTCACTTTAACCGCCCATCCCGGCGCAGGCCGGGATCTCCTCCTCGTAGCCCAAAGCCATCGACAGAGATCCCGGCTTTCGCCGGGATGAGCGGAGGTGTGCTATGCCCCCTGCGACGCCGAAAGTGGAACACGTCTCAAATCCCGCCCATCGCTTCCGCAATCAGGTCCGCTTCTGCCTCGCGTAGGATGGCTTCTTCGACGCTGGCGCCGTGGACGGGTTCCTTGCCGACTTCCAGCATGACGGGGACCGCGAACGGGCTGATTTTTTCGAGGTCTTTGTGAACGATCTTGTCCTGGATGCGGACGAGCATGTCAGACAGTCGGCGAATGTCCAGGAAGCCGGTCGCAGCGTCATGCCGCGCGGCTTGTAGCAGAATATGGTCGGGCTCATGGCTGCGCAGAACGTCATAGATCAGGTCTGTGGAAAAGGTCACCTGTCGGCCGGTCTTCTCCTTGCCCGGCATACGCCGCGCGATGAGACCCGAGATCTGCGCACAGTGCGCGAAATGGCGTTTCATCAAAACCGCTTCATCTAGCCACTCTTCCAGATCGTCGCCCAGGAGATCCGGCGCGAATAGCGCTTCGAGGTCAACCTGGCCCATCGGTTCCATCGCCCAGACGGCCATGGCGTATTCCGATGCAACGAAGCCCAGCGGCTTTGCGCCCATGCGCTCCAGCCGGCGCGTCAGCAGCATGCCGAGCGTTTGATGCGCGAGGCGCCCCTCGAATGGATAGCAGGCAAGGAAGTGACGGTGACCTCTTGGAAACGTCTCGATCAGGAGTTCATCTGCGGCGGGAATCGTCGAGCGTACGTCTTGAATCTCGAACCATTCGCGCACCTGGTCGGGCAGGGTGTGCCAGTTGTCCCGATAATGAATCATCTGGCGGACGCGGCCCGCCAGGAATTGGGTCAACGGGAATTTGCCGCCATTATAACTCGGGATCGCCGGATTGGTGTCGGCGGGTGCACGCATCACGAGACAATCATTTTCCTGCACACCTAAAAAGCGAAGGATTTCGCCTGCGAAGAGAAATGTGTCGCCAGGCGTCAGCGTGGAGATGAAATATTCCTCGATTTCCCCGAGCGTTCGACCGGCACGCAACGCGGGCCGCCCGGTTGCCTGTCCCGCTTTTTCGCGCCCGACGCGGCTAGCGAGCCGGACCTTCAGATGCTGAGCTTCGACGATCGCGCCCACATTCATCCGATGCTGCTGCTGATCACGAGCGGTTCGCGCGGCCCACAAGCCGTCTCGCCTGCGGGTGATACGTTTGAAGCGGTCATACGTCTTGAGGGCATATCCGCCGGTGGCAACCAGGTCGACGACGCGCTCATAGGTTTCCCAATCGAGCTCAGCATAGGGCGCGGAGGCCTTCACTTCTTCAAACAGTTCTTCGAGCCCAAAGCCCTCACCGCAGGCGCGTCCCATGACATGTTGCGCGAGCACATCGAGCGCGCCGCGACGGAGCGGTTCACCGTCAATTTCGCCCGCCTCGACGGCGTCCTCGGCGGCGCGGCATTCGAGAATTTCGAACCGGTTCGTCGGCACCAGCATGGCCCGGCTTGCTTCGTCCATTCGATGATTGGCGCGCCCGATCCGCTGGACGAGCCGTGCCGCGCCCTTTGGTGCGCCCATCTGAATGACGAGATCGACCTCTCCCCAATCGATACCCAGATCCAGAGTTGAGGTGCAGACGACGGCCTTGAGCTGTCCTGCAGCCATCGCGGCTTCAACCTTTTGTCTCTGTTCTCTCGCCAGTGACCCATGATGCAGGGCGATGGGGAGGCCGTCCTCATTGACGTTCCATAATTCCTGAAACAGCAGTTCCGCCTGAGAGCGGGTGTTCACGAAGACCAGAGACATCTGCGCGGCTTTGATCTGCTCATAAACCTCGCCGACCGCGAACCGCCCCGAATGGCCGGACCAGGGGATGCGTTCATCGGAGATTAGAATATCGACATCTGCATGAACGCCGCCTTCGGCGACAATCAGCTTTGGCTCGTCTTTTCGAACCGCTAGCCAGGATTGCAATACGCTTGGATCATGAACGGTTGCGGACAGGCCGATAAACCGACACGCTGGTGCCCAGCTTGCCAGCGTGGCCAGTCCGAGACTGAGTAGATCCCCTCGCTTGCTAGGCGCAATGGCGTGGATTTCATCAATGATCACACATTTGAGGTCAGCGAAGAATTCAGCGGCATGATCCGAAGCAATGAAGAGGGCGAGCTGCTCTGGCGTTGTCAGCAAGATATCTGGCGGCGTTTTTCGCTGGCGTTGGCGCCTGTGAGCGGGCGTATCGCCGGTTCGCGTCTCGATCTTGATATTGAGGCCCATCTCTTCCACAGGCGTCGTCAGATTTCGAGCGACATCGACGGCGAGGGCTTTCAAGGGCGAGATATAAAGCGTGTGCAATGACGGACGGTCGGAATTCCGCGCGTCTTTCTGCGAAAGCTCGATCAGACTGGCGAGAAACCCTGCCAGGGTTTTGCCGCCACCCGTCGGGGCGATGAGCAGGGCGCTTTCGCCGTTTAGCGCTTTTTCCGTTAGCGACAGCTGGTGACGGCGCGGCGACCAGCCCCGCTCGCTGAACCAGGTGTCGAACCTGTCGGGGAGTGCAAAAGCGGGAGGAAGTGTGTCAGGCATTGCGTCCTGTCTAACTCATTCTTTGCAGCTATTGCAGGTTTTTCATCTGACATTCAGACGAGACTGGGTTTGAAGGATAAGAACAGAGCTCAGGAGCATATATGTCTCGTATCTTTCCGCTCGCGCTGATCGTGGCAGGACTGGCGGCCCCAGCGTCCGCAGATCCCGTCATCGAAATGATGCGCAGTCTATCCAAGGATGGGCCGATCTACGCATACGAAATGATCTATTCCGACGCTGAAATATCGGCTGTCGGGAAAATCGACCCAAGCCAGCCAGAAGGTCAAAGAATCCTCGTCACCAGTCCGGCCGAGAGCGAATGGTCCGATGATTTTCGGGAAGGCCTGGAAGAGATGGAGGCTGAAACCGACGGCGACATCTGGTGCACTGACTTTGCCGAGATGGTGCCGAGCGAGATTTCTGCGCTGGACGAAAGCTATACGACCATCACTTACGCTTTCACACCTCAACCGGAAGCCGATGCGGACGGAATGGAAAAGAAGATGATGAAAAAGCTGAAGGCGATGGTCACGCTCGACAAGACTGACGGCTCCGTTCTCGCCTTCAATATGAAGCTGCCAAAGCCTTACAAACCGGCCTTGGTTGCAAAAATCAACACGTTTGAAATGGATGCCACGTGCGCTCGCGCGCCGGATGGCAGAACATTCGTCGAGACGTTCGACTTCAAAATAGCCGGGTCGGCCATGATGCAGAGTTTTGACGAAACCGTGTCGCGCCGGATTACCAGACTACTAGACCCGGTGGGTTAATTCACGCCTTCCGCTTCGAGAGCCGCCTCCGCGGCTTCAGCTGCGAGACGGGCCTGCTCGGCCGCATCGAAAGCGCCAACAACATTAGCGACGAAATTGCCAATCTCGAACCGGGCCTCTCCGGCGACGTCAAATCCGCGCCGCACGATGACCAGTTCGCGAGAGGGCACGATCACCATATACTGCCCGCGATTGCCGAAGCCTGCGAATGTGTCGGAGGGCACACCTTCAACATCGTTCATTAGCCAGAATGAGCCAGCATAACCGACGCCATCGCGATCCGGTTGCGCGGGGGCCGGGCTTGTGACGAAGTCGACCCAGCCCGGAGGCAGGATCTGTTCACCGCCCCATTTGCCATCCTGCAAATAAAGCTGGCCGAGCCGGGCCATATCTCGCGCGGTCATCCAGACTTGTGATGAGGAGATATAGTCTCCGTTCCAATCGGTCTCGAGGACCGTGTGGCGTGCGCCAATCTTTTGTAGCACTTCGGTGTGTGGGAAGGCGCGATAAGCGGCATCATTGCCCATGGCTTCGCGCAGGGCCCGCATTGCGATCAGTGTGTCGATGTTTGAGTATTTGAAACGCGTTCCAGGAACCGCTTCGAGCGATCGGTCGGCGAGTTGATCTGCCACCGCGGCGCCGCCAAAATACAGCCGATCCGTGCGCGACCCCGGATTGTTGGATTCGAGGCCGCTCGCCATGTTCAGGACGTGGCGAAGTGTGATCGCCCGGCGCGGATCGCCGCCTTTGTTGAAGTCGGAAATAATCGCTTCATTGTCGAGGCCCAGAATACCGTCATAAATAGCCGCCCCGATGATGGTCGATGTGAGCGATTTCGCGACGGACCAGGTGCGCTGCGGCGTCGTACGGTCAATGCCGCGAGCATACTGTTCGGCGACGACCTGGCCTTTGTGCAGAACCACGACGGCGCTTGTGCGGGTGCCCGCGCCGTAGGTCGCTTCGTCAAACGCAAAACTGACCGGCACGCCGAGTAGGTCGAGCGCGAATGTGTTTTCAGTCAGCGTGACATTATCACCGAGTGCCGTCGAATTATCCGGCTCATCCATGCTTGGCATATTGGCAAAGCTTGGGAGCCAGGCGGTCATGTCGGCGGTCGCGCCAACAGGCAGAGTGGAGCATCCAATTCCTGGACGCCAGACAGCCGCGCGCGGCGGCAAACCATTGTCAAATTCCACCAGAACGGTGCGGTTTTCCTCGTCGATCTTGGCATTCGAGACCTGATTCATCAGCGGGCGATAATCCACATAGATGCCACTCAGTTCATTCGCTTGAATCTCTGGTAGGCTCTGTCCGGCTGTGAAATAGCCCGAACAGGTGAAGAGCGCTTTATAAC
>JANSXJ010000198.1 GCA_024743015.1 Hyphomonas sp.
AAGGCCTCGCCTTCTTTGAAGATGGCAGCCTTATCCGCTCGGAGTTTGAGGGCAGCGCGCGCGAAGCCGGGCTGGCATTTGGCAAAGCCACGGCCTGGGTTGATGCTCGGCCAGTAGCGGATGAAATTTCACAACAACTTCTGGTGCTTGAGACAACGGCTCGCGAACGCGGCGCGGCGCTCGGAACCAGTATGCCTTTCCCCGTCTCGATCGATCTCCTGAAAGAATGGATCCCAACGCTTGAAGAAAAAGGCATCGCGCTCGCGCCTGCGTCTTACTATGCCAAAAGGTCGCTCGGGAACGGACAGAACGCTGGTCAGGCGGAGCAAGCTAGTCTAGACCCGCAAGGGTGAGTTCCAAGAAACGCGATCCTGCGCGTTACCGCGCCAACGTTGGCCTCGCTTTGTTTTCAAAGGCGGGGCATGTCTTTGTTGGTCGGCGGGTGAATGGCCGCGGCGCATTCCAATGGCAGATGCCGCAAGGCGGCGTTGACGAAGGCGAGGAGCCTGCCGAGGCCGCCTTGCGCGAAATGGATGAAGAGATCGGCGTCGCCGCGAAACTCGTCGATGTTCTCGAAGAAACCGAGGACTGGCTCTACTATGATTTTCCACCTGATCTGCTGAGGCGTATGGGAGGTCCGTATCTGGGCCAGCGGCAGAAATGGTACGCGCTGCGATTCAAAGGATCGGACAGCGATGTCCGGCTCGACAAGCACAAGCCTGAGTTTGATGCATGGCGTTGGGCCAGACTGGATGAAGTTCCAGGACTGATCGTGCCGTTTAAGCGTCCGGTCTATGAGGCCGTCGCAACGCGGTTTCGTCGTTGGTCCGAACCGGTCGACGCTGGTTAGGAAATCCTTTCCAAGCGCGCGCATCTCTGCCTATGTTGTCAATAGGCACAGCAAGGGAGGGCCGCTCTTATGAGCAAGACGCTGCTTATGATACATGGCGTTGGCTGCGGCGGCGAGGTCTGGGATCGTATGAAGCGCGATTTCGCAATGGCCGGTTGGACCTGCGAGGCCCCGACGCTGTTCCCGGAATTGCGCACTCGGGAGAACCCGCCCGAGGCGCTCGCGGACCTGACCCTGTCAGACTATGTCGAAGCCGCCGCAGAAAAAGCCGAAACGATCACTCAGCGCGACGGCGAAAAGCCGGTTGTCATTGGTCATTCCATGGGCGGCATGATCGCTCAGAAATTGGCCGAGCGCGGGGCCGTGCGCGGTGCGATATTTTTAACCCCGGCCCAACCGCAAGGCTGCACCGTGACCGATCTACGGGTGCTCAGAACCTTTTGGAGCATTCTGAAAGTGGGTCAGAAGAATGTACCGGGCGGCGTCTTCAAAGTCGGGCCGAATGGGTTTCGCTGGGGCGTCTTGAACGCCGTCGATAAAGCAAGGCATGACGAGATCTATGCGGATGCGTTGTATGATAGCGGGCGTGTCTATGACGATCTCGCCAATCCGGGACCGGTAGATGAGACAAAGATCAATATTCCTACTCTGACCATTGGCGCCAAAAAAGATCGCGCGACCGTGATAAAGGCAGTTCGCAAAGTCGGCGCGAAGTACGCGAAGGCCAGCGTTCCGGGGGACTATTTCGAATACGCCAATCATGCCCACTGGATCGTCGACGAGCCTGGTACCGAGCAGGTCAGCGCTGATATCATGGAGTGGCTGGACGAAAAGCTGTCCTAGTCGAGCGCACCGATATAAGGCAGGCCGCGATACAGGCCGGCATCATCCATCCCGTAGCCGACGAGGTATCGGGGCGGTGCGTCAAAGGCATGAAAATCGACATCCTCATCGCCTTCCGGAGCCCACGGCTTGCGAGCGAGGGCGCAGGTAATCACTTCCCGCGCGCCTTTGGCGAGCAGGTGTTTGCGGGCAAATGCCAGCGTACGTCCGGTGTCAAAGACGTCATCTATGATCAGGACACCACGATCACGGACCTGACGGGCGATGTCAGCGCGCACCACGACGCGGCCAGAACTCTCACGCGCGTCGCGATAGCTTTCGAGCCAAAGCGCATCAAGTATGGGGTGAATACCGAGACGGGCGAGCGCCTTCATCAGGTCGCTGGTGAATGGCGTCGCGCCGATGAGGATATTGATCGCAGACCAATCGCCTGTGAGGCGGGGGGCCAGACGGGCCGCCAGATCGTCGATCCGGGCCATAAGGTCTGGTTCAGACAGGACTGTGTCGATTTTGGGTAGGCTCATTGGGTCTGGGGTCCGTTCGCTGCGAGAGCGGTATCCGCTGGAACGAAGCCAAGTTCAAGCTCAAACGATTCGAACGGTGGGTTTTCGATTCGCGCTGTGAAGATTGCCGTCGCATCTTCGGGAATCGCGGACGGAGAAATCGGTGCGAAGGCCTCCGCGACGCGTGCGCCCTGATCATCCAGCAGTATGACCCGCACGTTGGGAGCGGTGACGGTTTGCGTGGTCGTATTACGCACAGCGCCGCGCACTTCCAGGATCGGCGTCGTGCCATCAAAGAAGCGTTCGGCTTCGGTTTCCAGGAACTCCAGCCCAAAGCGGTTAACCGGCATGCCGATCGATGCGTAGGTGCTCGCAGATTCTGGCCAACGCTTGACCACTTCACCCCGAAACAGAAGCAGACCTGCCACGATGACGAGTGCGGCGGCAGCCGTTGCCGTCCAGGCGCTGAAGGCGGCGTTGCGACTCTTGCGACGACGGCGCTCCCGCACCTTCAGTCGATAGGTCTCATGCGCGCCGAGGGACGCCTCGCCCTGCTTGGCGCCTTCCGGGCCCACAAACCAGGAATGACCACACGTCGCGCATTTCACGGTGCGCCCGCTCTCTCCAATAGTGGAGTCGTCGGCGAAGTATTGAGTCTCGCATTCGGGGCAGGTGAGGATCATGGCTTGGACATTCGCTCAATTTTTAGGAATAGTCGATATGCCCGTCCTCCTATTGATGAAGGATTTACATGTCGCGTATTCGGCCAGATCTGAGCGATGAGCCAGCCGTGCGCCTGGACGGGGTGAGCCTTACCTATGAGCGCACCGGTGAAGTCCTGAGCGAGATCGACCTGATCTTGAAGCAGGGCAGCTTTACGTTCCTCACCGGACCTTCCGGGGCGGGGAAGTCATCATTGCTCAAACTCATGTATCTTGCGCATGGACCGACGCGCGGTGGAATTCGCCTGTTCGGGCGCCAGACCTACGACCTCAAACGCAAGCAGCTGGCGGCGCTGCGACGTCGGATCGGAGTGGTCTTTCAGGAATTTCGATTGTTGAACCATTTGACCGCGTTCGAGAATGTCGCGCTTCCGCTGCGTGTATCAGGGATGAAAGCCGACAATTATCAGAATGAGGTGATCGACCTGCTGCGCTGGGTTGGCCTCGGCGAGCGCGTCGATGCGCCTACGCCCGCACTGTCAGGCGGCGAGCAGCAACGTGTAGCGATTGCTCGCGCCCTGATCAACAAGCCGGACCTTCTGATTGCAGATGAACCGACCGGCAATGTAGACCCGGAAATGGGCCAGAAAATCCTGCGTCTGTTTGCCGAGCTCAACAAACGCGTTGGCACGACAATTCTGATTGCCACGCACGATCTGGACCTTATCCGCGAGTTCGATGCGCCGGTGCTGCGGCTCAGCAATGGCCTGCTTGTGCGTGATGTCGAGTTTGGAGGCGAGGCATGATGAAACGCGAAACGCCGCTCTTGCCGGTCAGCGACGCCCGGGAAGCGGCTTTGTTCTTCGTGGTTGGGGCCTTGTGCTTTCTGGCGGCCCTGGCGGCGCTGACAACCCGCGGTACCTACAAGGCCGCAGAAGCCTGGGGCGCGCAGATTGAAGGTGATATTACCGTTGTTATGCGCGACACGGACCGCCGCACAGCAGAACAAGCCGCGGATCGTGTCACCGGCCTGGCCAGTGTGTTCGAAGCCCGGATTCTCAGCCGCGAAGAAGTCGAGGCCTTGCTCGAACCAAGCCTTGGTCCCGGCGGCATGCCGGACGGTTTGCCCGTTCCCATATTGATGGTGGTGCAGGCCGATACGAGCGTCGGCGACCCGACGCAATCCATTGAGGGCGTGCTCGATGATCTCAGCATTGATGGCGACGTTGCTGGAAATGCGGGGTATGCCGAAAATGTGCGCGGCGCGCTGGGGGTGCTACGCCTCGTCGCCTTGTCTATTGTTGCGCTTCTATCTGCGACAGCGGTGGCGGTGATCGCGTTTGCCACGCATGCAGCACTGCTGGCGCGGCGAGATATTGTGGATGTATTGCATCTTTCCGGCGCGGAGGACCGGTTCATTGCCGGCCTGTTTGAGAGGCGATTCTGGATTCTTGCTCTCCAGGCGGGGCTGGGTGGATCCGTTGCGGCGTTGATGATCACAGCCCTGATTGTGTTTACCGGTAGCGGCTCCGACGGCGTAGAAGCTCAGCTCCTGCCGCGCCTCAGTCTAGATTTCTGGGACATCGTTATTTTGCTGGTAACGCCGCTCATGGCAGGGCTGGCCGCGCGCGTTGCCGCGCGAATAACTGTGCTTGCTTCCTTGAAAGATACTCTGTGAACACGCTCCGGTCTCTCATATTTATCTCCTGGATGTATGGCTGGATGGCAGTCCTGGGTGTGCTGGCCTTGCCAACGCTTCTAATGCCACGTGCTGGTCTGCTCTGGTTCGTCAGGAGTTTTGCGCGCCTGATGATTTTTGGGCTACGCTGGTTTTGTGGTGTCAGAGTCGAAATCCGAGGGACAGAGCATGTTCCGGGTGGACCTGTCCTGATTGCTGGCAAACACCAGGCCATGCTTGATGTGTTTATCCCGTTCCTGATTTTCCGCGATCCTGTGCTGGTGATGAAGCGCGAATTGCTTTGGTATCCGGTTATTGGCTGGTACTCGCTCAAGCTGCGCCTTCTGGCAATTGATCGCGATGGCGGGGCGAAGACCATGCGGAAGATGCTTCAGGCCGCCGATGCGCGAGTGATCGGGGAGTCGCGGCCGATGTTGATCTATCCGGAGGGCACCCGTTCATTGCCCGGCGCCAAGCCGGAATACAAACCGGCTGGTCTACGCGCCTTTTACAAGGGTCTGAAACTGCCGCTGTTGCCGCTCGCGACCAATGCCGGGCTGTGCTGGCCCGCCAAGGGACTGACACGCCGCCCTGGGCTCGTGGTCTACGAAGTGCTGCCACCGCTGCCGCATGACCTTAATCCGAAGACGATGCTCGTCGAACTGGAAAATGTTCTGGAGGCTGCGTGCGACCGGTTGATCGATGAAGGGCTTGTTGTCCAGGACCGAACCCGCGCGGATCTTTAGTGGCGGCCCCAAGCGCCCACCAGCTGCGAAAGGCTTGCGAGGCATTGGCCGGCAGCGACCCTGCCTTGGCAAGGGCTTATGCTGACGTGGGCTTGCCGACCTGGCGGACGATCGAGGCTTCCTATCAAACGTTAGCGCGGATCGTTGTCTACCAATTGATCTCTACCAAGGCCGCTGATGCCATATGGAAGCGGATCCTCGCGCGATATGAGCGCGTGACGACATCGGGCGTCTTGCAAGATGATCAGGAGGCATTGCGCGCGTGCGGATTGTCAGGGCCAAAGCTCGTGCATCTCCATTCCATTGCGACTGCGATTGAAACGGGTGGGTTGGATCTGGAAGCGCTTGTGGATCTGCCCATTGAAGAAGCACGCACATTGCTCCTCAGCGTGAAAGGAATTGGCCCGTGGAGCGCGGATACATTCCTGATGAATGCTGTCGGCCATCTCGATGCTTTTCCAGCCGGTGATGTCGGCTTGATGGAAGCGCATCGACGGCTCAATGATCTGGACGACAGACTGCCTGCGAAAGCCTTCAACGCCCTGGCCGAGCGCTGGCGGCCCTATCGCGGCGTCGCTGCCCATTTGCTGTATGATTGGTACAATTGTACCAGAAATAAATAGCCTTTACAGCGAGATAGAGCGTGCGCGGCTTAAACGCTGGACAGCCGCGTCGTTTGTCATACTCTCGACATAGCGAATCGGTAATACTGCGAAGGCACGAAGAGGAGAGCTCGCTTTCAAGATCAGAGGATGTCATAGCAGGACCTGCATGATGGCGGAGATGCAGCGTGGCTGAGGTTCTATCCACCCCTCCGAACGGTCGGCCAGCTCTGGTCTTAAACGCAGACTATCGCCCGCTTTCCTACTACCCGCTATCGCTCTGGCCGTGGCAAGACGTCGTGAAAGCCGTGTTTCTCGACCGCGTTGATATCATTGCCGAGTATGACCAGTATGTCCGCTCGCCGAGCTTTGAGATGCGACTGCCATCAGTCATCGCCTTGCGAGAATTCGTGCGTCAGGATCGGGTTCCGGCGTTCACGCGGTTCAATGTCTTCCTGCGCGATGGGTTTAAATGCGTGTATTGCGGCTCGCAAGATGACCTCACCTTCGACCATGTGATCCCGCGCTCTAAGGGTGGACGCACCACCTGGGAAAACATCGTTGCAGCCTGCTCGCCGTGTAATTTGCGCAAAGGTGGACGGATGCCCAATGACTGCAATATGCATCCGCAGCGCAAACCACAGCGGCCGAGCAATTATTTGCTGCAGGAAATCGGGCGAAAATTCCCGCCGCACCATCTGCACGAAACCTGGATGGATTATCTCTACTGGGATGTTGAGCTGAACAGCTAGCGGCGCGCCCCCGAGCGTTCTAACTGCTTGTTAATCCGGCCCAACTTTGCCAAGCTCTGCCTGGGAGAGAGGAAGAGTTTGGGGATGTGGAGTTTTCTGCGATCCATATCAGATACGCTGGGTGTCGGGTTTCTGATCAT
>JANSXJ010000126.1 GCA_024743015.1 Hyphomonas sp.
AGGTGCACCCGAAATCGGACGAAGAGGTCGAAAAATGGCCTCAAACGGTCCTCACAGGTGTCGAAGGAGCCCGAACCCATCCCAGCGCCACCGCTCATGACATCAAATCACGAAAAACCGGTCGGCTCTTGCGCGTGTCCAGCTTGGTCCCGACGTTGATCCTCGCGCAGTGGTCGCAGATGTCCCGAACAAGGCCATTAAGAAAAGGCGACCGGCGCGCTTCGCCAAGACCACAAACAAATGACGTGTCCAGATCGAACATGTGGTCGGCAAGCTCAAGCGCGTCGAGCGCGCCGCGATACGCTGCGGGAAAACCCGCCGAAACTTCGCCTCGATCGTCGCCTTAGTCGTGGTCTGTCTGCTCAAATTCATCCAATTGGCCTCGATCCACCAGAAAAAGGCTTTCTAACCTAACTGTGCTCGACATCAATTTGCACTTGTCCTTCGTCCTTCTCTGCGCAGTCCTAATCTGGATGACGCTGCGGGGCATAATCGGCGGACGAACCGTCTTCGAGTATCCGACGCTGGCCGCGATGATGGGGATCGCCTGGGTCGTGCCACAAGGCATTGAACTCGAGTACAATCCTTACAGTCCTTATGCGAGTGGAGCATTTTGGCTCTACGTGACCGGTTGCTTCCTATTCATATTTTGGGGCTTCCGAGCAGGCCGCAAAGCCAAACAACGACGCATAGCGCGGTCTCCGGAGCAGGAGCTCCAAAGCTTCAGCATGAGGCGCCTGCTAATCGCCGCAGTGGGGCTGACCGCGCTCGGACAGATAGCGGTCTTCCAGATGCGCGGGATCGACATTTCCGGAATGGGCGGACAGTGGACCGGCATCATCACGATGTGGGCGCTGCTGTCCAAGGCCAACGGTTTTGGGTTGTGCCTCGCCGTCCTTGTTTTCGTCCGAACCCGGTCGCTCGCGGCTCTCGCCGTCGCGGTTGTCGCCGCTGCTCCCATCGTACATGCGTCGTTCTTGGGCGTGCGACGCGAAGCTATCTTCGACCTCGTGATTCTAACTGCTGGCGCATGGTACCTCTCCAAGCGCAGCTATCCACCCCGCGCGGCGGTGATTGTCTGCCTTCTTGTTGGCACGGTCATCTTGAATACTGCCGGCGAGATTCGCGGGCAGGTGCGACCGGGAGAGAGTACTCTTTTAAGCGTGCTTACGTCGTCCGAGACATATCGTGGATTCGATTTCTTCAACCTCGACCAAGGGGCGGCGAGCGAGGTCGGGCTGGCGCGATATGATTTCTGGTACGTCAACCACACCTGGCGCTGGGAATTTGGAGCCGACTACTGGAATAGACTCGTGCATCAGTATGTTCCGGCCTTCCTTTTGGGCCGTGACTTCAAGGAAGGCCTCAAGATCTCGACGCTTAGTGAGCGCTTGCGACGTGGCGACGCAGACGGCGCGTTCTCCCTGGGCTCGACCAGAACCGGCTTTTCCGATAGCTACCGCAGTTTTGCGGTCTTCGGGCTGCTAGTATTCGGCGCAATCGGCTACGGGTTCGGTGTCCTACATGCGATTGCCACCTCCGGAGTCATCGCTGGTCAGTATCTGTACCTCGTACTCATGGCAGAGGGCCTTAAGGCGATAACGCACAGCACATCAGAGTTCTTTTCGACGCTTCCCTTCACGTTGATTCTCTCGCTCTTGGTGTTGCGCTACGCCCGAAGTCAGGCTCGCGCTGCCAGCTTTGACCAGCCGGTAGGGGAATCGCGGGGCATATGATTCAAACTGTCGGAATCGAAGAGCTTGAAGTCCGAATTTGCACGGGCTCAGTGACCAGGGGCCTGTGGTGCGGCGGTCGCCGACCACCATCAAACCGCTGGCACCCCGATGAACCAAGTCAAAAGCGTTGCGTCTGCTGATCCTTACATCTCAAGTATCGCCGTACCACAACGCCCGCTATGTCGGCGCGGCGGGGCATTTCAACGACATCCACGTCGTTTCAACGGTCAATGCCGGGGCCTTTCCCGAGTTCATCGCGCGTTCGCAGGGGCAGTACGCGCTGCACCGGATCTGCGAGGGGCGCGAGGCCTATGCGGCGGCGGTCGCCTCCGGCGAGCTATTGCGGCAGATACCCGAGGTGATTGGGCGGATCGTGCCTGACGCCATCGCCGCCGCTGGCTGGACCGCCCCCGAAAGCCTCGCCGCACTCGAATACGGTCGCGCGCACGGCATACCGGTGATCGTGATGTCCGAATCGCAGGCCGACGACGCGCACCGGTCCCTCCTTCGCGAGGCGCTGAAACGGCGCCTTGTCTCGCGGTTCGACGCAGCGCTCGTGGGCGGTCCGCCCCAAGCTGAATACGTCGCTGCGCTAGGCATCCCGCGCGAGCGGATTCACTACGGCTACAACGCTGTCGAAAACGCCCATTTTGCCGCTGGGGCCGAGGCGGCTCGGGCAAGTGCGCCCGAGACGCGCCGCTATCTCGGCCTGCCGGAGCGGTACATCCTTGCCTCCGCACGCTTCATCGCGAAGAAGAACCTTCCTAGTCTCGTCTGTGCCTATACTTTGGCCAGGAAAGCAGTCGCCGAGGCGCCCGATCTCGTCATCCTCGGCGACGGTCCTGAGCGGAGTGCAGTCGAGCGAGCCATCGAGGAGAACGGGCAAGGCGTCCATGTCCACCTGCCCGGCTTCCGCGGCTATGACAAGCTGCCGGCGATCTACGGGCTGTCTGAGGGTTTCATTCACGTTTCCATCTCCGAGCAGTGGGGACTTGTGATCAACGAGGCGATGGCGTCAGGAGTGCCAGTGGTCGCGTCCGATTGCTGCGGCGCTACGCGCACGGTGGTTCAGAACGGCGTGACCGGCTTCGTGACCGAAGCCGACACCGCTTCCATCGCGCAGGCGCTTGGATCGCTTTTCAGACTTGCGCCGGAACAGCGGAAAGTGATGGGCGAGGCCGCGTCTCGAGCAATCGCGGGTTGGGGCCCGGATCGGTTCGGCGCTGGGATGAAGGGGGCGGTCGACGCAGCAGCAACCGTGGCCGGGCGCGGGGCGCTGCCAATGATCGACCGGGCAATCTTGCAGCGGCTCAAGAAGAAAGTCATCGAGACCGTTGCCTGAACGGTCAGATCGTATTGGGGAAGTGCGACCGGTGTCTCCGGTCCCGCTGCACCGCGCCTGGGGCGGGGCCAGCGCAGGCCGGGCAACTCGCCGGGCGTACCGCGAAAACTATGGGGACGCACGATGAAGGTGGCGCTTCTGGCAGGCGTACTTTCCAGCGCCTCGGGCGGGCTCGCCGCATCCGTGCCCGGCATGGCTCGGGCCCTCGAGGCGAACGCCGAGGTCGAGCCACACGTTCTCGGCTTGCTGGATCCCTACGATGCCGAAGCCTCGGGGCAGTGGGGTGGTCATGTGCACGCGCATCGTCATTGGGGCCCGGCCCGGTTCCAATGGGCGCCCGACTTGGCTACGACGGTCGAAAGGATCGATCCTGACGTGATCGACACACAAGGGCTTTGGATGAACCTCTCGCGTGTGGCGCTTGCGCGCCACCGCAGGCGTGACACCGCCCTAGTGGTTACGCCGCGCGGCATGCTAGACCCTTGGGCGCTACGCCAAAGCGCGCTGCGCAAGCGCCTTGCCGCGGCG
Source organism: Hyphomonas sp. (assembly GCA_024743015.1). GTDB lineage: Bacteria > Pseudomonadota > Alphaproteobacteria > Caulobacterales > Hyphomonadaceae > Henriciella. The sequence continues at coordinate 3,607 of JANSXJ010000126.1, forward strand.
CTGTTCGAAAACAAGCACCTGGCCACCGCTCGCGCGGTGCGGGCACTCAACGAGGACGAGGCGCGTGCCATCCGGCGCTTCAGCGCATCCGCACGGATCGTGATCGTGCCGAACGGCATTGAGCCGCCGGATGCTGCGCGGGTAAGGCCCATGGAAGATCGGCAGAGGGTGATCCAATTCGTCGGACGGCTCGATCCCAAAAAGGGTCTTGAGCCCCTGTTCCGGGCCTGGGCAATCGTCAGGCGGGAGCCTTCGGCAGACGGCTGGCAACTGCGTGTCAACGGCTGGGGAGCATCACACTACCGCGCCTCGCTGAAGAGCTTGGCCTCCGATCTCGGGCTAGGCGAAACGCTCCGGCTCGGCGGCCCGATATTTGGCGAGGACAAGGATGCGGCGTTCGCCGATGCCGCGGGCTTCGTGCTACCCTCTTACAGCGAAGGGCTACCGATGGCCGTGCTCGAAGCTTGGTCCTGGGGTACGCCCGCCCTGATTACGCGGGCCTGCAACCTTCCTGAGGGGTTCGAGACAGGCGCCGCTGCAGAGGTTGCAACCGAGCCGTACGCCCTCGCACGCGGTATCCTCGATTTCATCGAACGAAGCGCCGACGAGCGCCGCACGATGTCGCGTGCCGCACGCAGCCTCGTTGACACCCGCTTCCATGCCCGCGAGGTCGCACATGGCCTCGAAAGGCTCTACGCTTGGACCGTGGGCGGAGGCGAGGCGCCGGCAGGACTCATCTTTGAGTGACGCAGCGTTCCGAATTGCGATCAGATCTCGGCAGCAGAGATGACCCATCCCGCGCTCATCCGCTTTCGACACCCGCCCAAACGAAGCCTCGGTTGCAGACAGCGCCGGGTCGGCTGGCTGCACCTGCGTCGCCCGTAGTATCTTGTCCATTGTCGGCGGTGCGCGACGCTGTGCCTCTGCAGGGCCTCGGTGGGCGCTCGCACATATCCCAAAGTCACAAGTCACGGCTGAGTTTTCTGATGTCGCGAACCCAGAAGTCTGCAGCAGCAAAGGTTTCAATGGCGACGATACGCATTGCGGGCCATCGGAGAACTCTAAAAATCTGATCCCGCGGGAGCCGATCGCGCAGTATCGCCCGCCCTTAACGATTCCAGCGTAATGTCCTTCCTTGCGGATCGACGCAGACCCACATTGGCGCTTTGACAACGTCGCGGGGCGGTAGCACCCTCTATGACCTTGACCAAAAAGACCGTAGACACTGAAGCGAACCGGCGCGCGCGGAAATGGACTTCGCGTGAGCAGGTAGGACGGATGCTTTGGGGCTTCGCGCTGCCGATGTTCCGCTTCAGCCCGCGCCCGCTCTGGGGCTGGAGGCGTTGGCTGCTTCGGGCATTCGGCGCGCAGATTGATCATGACGTTCATGTCCATCCCACCGTCCGGATCGCCATTCCCTGGCATGTGACGCTGGGCCGTGGCTGTGCGGTGGGGGATAGTGCCATTCTTTATTCGCTCGGGCCAATCCGAATAGGTGCCCGTGCCACGGTTTCGCAAGGCGCTCATCTCTGCGCTGGGACTCATGACTGGCGCGATCCCGCCATGCCCCTTCTGAAACCGCCTATCGAGATCGGCGCGGACGCCTGGATTTGCGCCGACGCCTTCATTGGGCCGGGTGTCAGCGTGGGAGCGCGCGCCATCGTCGGAGCCCGTTCGGTCGTAATGAAAAGCGTCGAGACGAATAGCATCATGGCAGGCAATCCGGCGTGCGAAATCGGGAAACGAACGCCATGAAGGATGATCGATCATCCATCGACGGCTATCGCTATCACAGCGCCCGTCACGGCGACGCTCATGCCCATCTGTTCCCTGCGATCGACGATGAATTGAGCAAACTTCGGGGCGGGGGGGGGCGGTTGTTCGACCTCGGCTGCGGCAATGGCAGTGTTGCCCCGATCTGGCGGCACGGGGCTGGGATGTCATCGGGGGCGATCCGTCAGCTGACCGGATCGAGCAGGCCAAGAAAGCCTATTCGGATATCCAGCTTGAGAAAGGGTCGGCCTATGACGATCTTGCTGCAAAATACGGCCGGTTTCCCGTCGTCATCAGCCTTAAAGTGGTCGAGCACGTCTACGCTCCACGGGAGTTCGCGCGGACTGTCTTCGATCTGCTCGAACCCGGGGGTACGGCGATCGTCCCGACTCCCTATCACGGCTATTTCAAGAACCTGGTCCTTGCCGTGACGAGCCGGATGGACCGACACTTCACCGCGCTTTGGGATCATGGCCATATCAAGTTCTGGTCGATTGCGACTTTGACGGCGCTGCTGACGGAAGCCGGCTTCGAAACCGTCCGATTCAGAGTCGGGTGCATTTCGCCGCTTGCCAAATCCATGATCGCAGTTGCCAGCAAACCGCGGCATTGAACGTTCGCCGATGCTGCGCTGTTACGACGACCGTGTAGATGCCCGATAACGCAGTTTCTCTACCGGTCACCGTGGCGGTCCCCGTCAAGAACGAGGAGTCCAGTCTTGCGCGCTGTCTCGAGCGGCTCGTTCGTTTCGCCGAGATCGTCGTCATTGATAGCGGGTCGACCGATAGGACACATGAGATTGCGGAGAGCTTCGGGGCGAGGATCGTCGACTTCCATTGGGATGGAAAGTACCCCAAAAAGCGCAATTGGTTCCTGCTGAACGATCCGCCTTCCCAGCCATGGGTTCTCTTTCTCGATGCAGACGAGTTTGTCGATGATGCATTCTGTGACGCTGTGGCCAACGCCATCTCCTCTGAGAGGATTGACGGGTACTGGCTGACCTACACCAATTACTTTTTGGGGCACCCCTTAAGGCATGGACTCGCTCAACGAAAACTTGCCCTGTTTCGTGTCGGAAAAGCGCTTTACGAGAAGATTGATGAGGACGGTTGGAGCCGCCTCGACATGGAAATCCACGAACACCCTATCGTCGATGGCGTGGTTGGTGAGCTCAATGTTCCGATCGATCATCGCGATGACAGGGGGGTCGCGCGGTTCCTCGAAAAGCACATCGACTATGCGCGTTGGGAAGCCAAGCGATATGCCAAGCTCCAGGGCGACCCGAAAGCCGCGCAGCAACTAACACGTCGCCAGCGATTCAAATACCGACACCTTGCCAGTTGGTGGTATTCGGGCTTTTATTTTTTCTATACCTATGTCGTCAAGCTCGGCCTGCTCGACGGGCATGCCGGCTATCACTATGCAGCCTACAAGGCTTGGTATTTCCGGACAATACGCCTGCTGATCAGAGAGCGGGCGTCAGATACTCAATGATTATCAGCACGACAGGAGCATGACTTGGCACGCCTTTATGACAGCCGCAAACGCATCTTGGTCACTGGCGGTGCCGGTTTCATCGGCTCGCATCTCATCGACCGGCTGCTTGAGCAGGGTCACGAAGTTTTGTGCGCTGACAACCTGTTCACCGGAACCAAGCGCAACATCGATCAACTGCACAATCATCCGCGATTCGAGTTCATGCGGCATGACGTGACCTTTCCGCTCTATGTGGAGGTCGACGAGATCTATAATCTGGCCTGCCCGGCGTCGCCGGTGCATTACCAGCACGACCCCGTGCAGACGACCAAGACATCCGTCCATGGTGCGATCAACATTCTGGGCCTTGCCAAGCGGCTCAAATGCAAGGTCTTCCAGGCCTCGACCAGCGAGGTCTATGGCGATCCGACCGTTCACCCGCAGCCCGAAACCTATTGGGGTAACGTCAACCCGATCGGTCCGCGTGCCTGCTATGACGAAGGCAAGCGTTGTGCGGAAACGCTGTTCTTTGACTACCACAACCAACATGGTCTTGAGATCAAGGTCGCGCGGATTTTCAACACCTATGGCCCGCGCATGCATCCCGCCGACGGACGGGTCGTGTCCAATTTCATCATGCAGGCGCTGCGCGGTGAACCGATCACGGTCTATGGCGATGGCCTGCAGACGCGGTCCTTTTGTTACGTCGATGATCTAGTCGAGGGCTTTATCCGTCTTATGGAAACCGGCGATGATGTTACCGGACCGGTCAATCTCGGCAACCCAGGAGAGTTCACGATGCTGGAGCTCGCCGAAAAGGCCATCGCCATGACGGGCTCGCAATCAGTTATCGTCCACAAGGAGCTTCCGGCCGACGACCCGCGCCAGCGTCAGCCGGACATCACCCGCGCAAAGACGCTGCTCGACTGGGAGCCGACCATCGACCTTGACACCGGCCTCAAATGGACCATCGACTATTTCCGGAATCTTCTTAAGGAACTTGATCGAGTCTGACTGCGCCAATCAGCGGGACCTAAGGAATTATCGACCTAGCCATCGTTTGCAGCTCATGGCGAATGCCTGAGCTCTGATCTCACGCCCAGACATTCTGCTCGGCCTGCTCGAGGTAGCGTACGAGCACATTCACCGATTTCCAGCCGCCGGCCCGCATGATGGCGGCCATGTCGAATCTGCGGGTCAGCAGATCCTGTGCGGCCCCGACCCGCATCGAATGGCCGCTGAATGCGCTGATCTCATCGGCATGGAAGCCGGCCTGTTCGGCGGCTCGCTTGACCAGCCGTTTGATGGTGGTCGTGCTGAGATCCCGGTTGATCGGCTTGCCCTGATAGATCGGGCAGAAGAGGAACGGGCCGACCGGTCCACGCCATGCAATCCAATCGCGCACCAGGTTCGCCGTGCGCACGGACGTAAACGCGATGCGTCCCTGTCCGAACGGGTCAGCCTTGCTGCGCCTGATGAGAACGCGCAGCGTGCCGTCTTTTCTGTGTTCCAGGCCTGCATCGCGCAGAGCTACGAGTTCGGATCGTCGCGTCAGCAGTTCATAGCCGAGCGACAGCATGGCCCGGTTTCGGAGACCCCAGGGTGTGTCGGGCTGGGTTGCAAGGAATCGGTCGAGATAGTCGCGCGTCAGTCCCTTGGCCTGTTTCGGCCTCACGGCGCTGCGGCGCCGGACGCGTCGGAGCGACAGGTTGATCTCCTCGTCATGAGTCGGGTTAGGCAGGCCAAGCAGCCTGTGGACCTTGCGGATCGCATAAAGGCGCCGGCGGACTGTCGCCGGCGCCTTTTCCTTGCCCTGAGCCTCAAGGAATTGGCAAACGGTTTGGACCGCTGCCGGGAAAGGCGAAAGGCCTTGACTTTCGCACCATGCCTCGAAGGCCTCGACATCGGTGCGGTAGCTGCGCATGGTGGACGGCGCATAGGCGCCCTCGAGGCGTTTGAATTCGGAGCGCCAGTCGCTGTGCACATTGGTTCGCATGGTCCTTATATGATAAAAAACTTATCATAATGCAAGATGCAGAGATCACCGGGTCGCAAATTCGTGCTGCGCGTGGGGCACTTGGCTTGTCGGTAAGAGAACTGTCCGAGCATACTGGCATCGGCTCGGCGACGCTCGTGCGTTACGAAGCTATTGACGATGTTCCGAAGTCGCGAAAAGGGCATCTTGAGACGCTTCGACGGTTTTTGGATGCTGCCGGAATCGAATTTATCGGTTCCCCCGACGACCGGCCCGGCATCCGGATTGGCACACCGAAGTCTAGACGCCCGCCGTCTGTGCCTCGCCCTTTGACCCGTTAGCAGCCCGTCCGGCAGTGGCCTGAAGAATCCAACTCACTTGGACACCCTCTTTTTCATAGGATCGAAGCTGTTCTGGGTGCTCGCGCGGCCGGAGAGCTGGATCGTCATCCTGCAGCTCCTCGCGGTGATTGCGATGAGCAGAGGCCGTGCCAAAGGGGCAATGCGCTATCTCATCGCCGCCCTTGCCTTTGTCCTGGTC
>JANSXJ010000367.1 GCA_024743015.1 Hyphomonas sp.
ACCTATTTGCGCAACACGATCGATTTCCTGACCTGGCAAGACGTGACCGTCGGCCTGATCAAGGCGGTGGTCTTTGGCGGCGTGATTGCGATCCTCGGCTGTTATCACGGCGATAAGTCCACTGCCGGTGCGACAGGCGTTGGCCGCGCGGCGACGTTTGCGATGGTCGGCGCGGCGGTCCTGATTCTGGCATTCAACTATCTCATCTCAACCGTCCTGGTGGATTTCGGATCATGAGCACGAAACCTCTTCTCGAACTGAAGGATGTGCATAAATCCTTTGGCTCCAAACAAGTCCTCAAGGGCGTGAATATTGACGTCGCACCAGGCAAGTCTCTGGTTGTGTTGGGAGGCTCTGGCTCTGGCAAATCCGTGATGCTCAAGAATGCGCTTGGCCTGATGACGCCAAACCAGGGAAAAATCCTGTTCGATGGCGAAGACGTCACGCACGATCAGGGCAAAACCCGTGAAGCGATGCGTGCGCGCATTGGCATGCTGTTTCAGTCAGCAGCATTGTTCGACAGCCTGACCGTTTGGGAGAATATCGCCTTCAGGCTCCTCAATGCAGACGGCATGAAACGCAAAGAGGCGAGAGAACGCGCCATCGAAACTCTGAAGCAGGTTCGCCTCGGATCCGACGTCGCCGACCTCACGCCAGCAGAAATTTCAGGCGGCATGCAAAAGCGTGTCGGCCTCGCCCGCGCCATCGCCTCGCGCCCGGAACTAATTTTCTTTGATGAGCCAACCACCGGCCTCGACCCAATCACCGCGGACGCAATCAATGACCTGATTGTCGAGCAGACCAAAGCGCTGGGCGCCGCGGCAGTCTCGATCACGCATGATATGGCCAGCGCGCGCAAGATTGCCGATGAAATCGCCATGCTATTCGAAGGCAAGATCATCTGGCGTGGCCCGGCCAGCATGATTGATGACAGCGGCAATGCTTATGTCGATCAATTTGTGCATGGACGCGCCGACGGTCCGATCCAACCCGGATTATAACTATCCGCTTACCCTCTCACACGGCTTCGTCTAAGCTGCCGCCAGAGAGATCTGAGGGGATTGGGCCATGTTGGAATTTATTAAATACGCGTCCGTAGCATTTACCGCGACCACTGCGGTGGTGACAGGTTGGATGCAATACGAGAAATTCAGGCTCGACGGAGAGTGGCAGATCGATACCTGCACAGAGACCGCAGACCTTTCGACGTTCGAAGGGCTGCATCTCGCCTGGCGCGTGTTTTTGTCTGATGATCCGCTCGCCGCGCCCGTCGTCGGCAACGGTGAGAAAGTGGAAGAGGCGTTCAAGCCAATCGCACCCCGAGGGCGGTTCCCTGTGAGCTTTGTCGGCACAAAGGAAATCAATCGCGTTTCTCTGACCGGACGCTTCGAAGGCGCGCGCCGCGCGTCGACCGGGCGATTTGAACTCGCCCCAACTTTGACGCGCCGAACCTGGTCGGGATACCTGCCCTTCTATCAGCGCAACGTGAACGTACTTGAGGGAACCTTCGCGCTCACGGCCGGCAATGCTCGCGGCACGGCAAGAGCTGTTCGTTTGATCGAGGGAGAACCAGTCGCGGCCGAACCGTTCGTCTGTGAAGGCGCGATCACACCGATACCACCTGCGGCGGAGGACGCGCCGGAGCCAGTTCTGGAGGCGGATCCTGTTGAGGATTCTGCCGACGAAACTTAGGTTCTTGCGGCAGCAATCCGTGCGCGGGCAATCTCGTCTGCGACCTCGTTCGTTGGTCGGCCACTCTCCAATGCCGTGTCGAGAACGCTGCCAAGTGTCTCAATCAGTGTCTCGAGTTTTTGATCGACCCAGGCGCGCGAATACTCACCTGAAATTTCGGCTGCGACATTGATGATCCCGCCGCCATTGATCACGTAATCGGGCGCGTAGAGGATACCCGCCCGGCGCACGAACTCGCCCATGGCTGGGGTGACCAGTTGATTGTTCGCGCCGCCCGCAATGACTCTCACTTTCAAGCGTTTCAGTGTGTCTTCATTGATGATCGCGCCCAATGCGTTGGGAGAGAAGATGTCTGCATCGACGTCATAGATGTCATCCGGTGCGACGATCCTCGCGCCTGTCTTCTTTGCGATTTCCGCCAGGGCGTCCTGGTCGATGTCGGTAATGACCAGATTGGCCCCTGCTTCGGCCAGATGCTCGCACGCATATCCGCCGACAGAGCCGACGCCTTGGACAGCAATCGTCTTGCCATTCAAATCTTCGCTCCCAAAGGCGCGCAGGGCGGTCTGCTGAATGCCTTTAAAGACGCCAAGCGCGGTTACGGGTGATGGGTCACCGCTTGCCGCATCGCCGGTTGTGAGCCCGGCCGCGTAGCGCGTTTCCTGCGCTGCAATTTCGATATCCGCCGTGTCGATGCCAACATCTTCCGCCGTCCAGTATCGCCCTTGAAGGCTGTCGACGGCGCGCCCGAAAGCCCGGAACAGTGCTTCTGTCTTGTCGGTTTTAGAGTTTCCCCAGATGACCGCCTTGCCACCGCCATGCGGAATGGAGGCCATGGCGTTCTTATAGCTCATACCCTGGCTCAATCTCAGCACGTCCGTCACCATGGAATGGCTATCCGGATAGTCCCACATCCGCGTTCCGCCGGATGATGGGCCGAGCGCTGTCGAGTGGATGGCGATGACGGCGCGCAGTCCGGTTGGCTCATCCGAGAAAAAGTGTACGCCCTCGTGATTATCGAATGCGGGATTGTCAAACATACCGGCTGCCCATCATCATGGTTGCATCTGAAACAAAGCGGCGGTGTAACGCCTCTTCGCGCTGGGTCAACAATCAGTCGGACGTTCGTCCCGGGACTTCACCAACATTGCTGGGAAGTGGCGCATTCGGGTCACGCAGGAATGTGAGTACATCTTCGAACACGGTCTCTGCCTGCAAGTCGCGCAGCAACATGTGATAGCCGTCGGGATAATACGCGGTGCGCACATGATCCGGCAGGCGCTTTGCTGTGCGACGGACGCCCTTCTTGGGAATGACGATATCCTTGGCGCCATAGGTCAGGAGCATTGGAATATCCGATTGCAGGTTCGGCGCAGCCCGATGCGCATTTTCCATCAAAGAGACGACGCCGTGCACCTGTTCGATCTTGTTGGTGCGGATGCCGAGTGGGTCTGTCCACAGACGCTGGAGCATCTCGACATTGTCGCTCGGCTCGATCTTCACGAAGCGCGGCGGTCGAACCACCCAGCCAGGACGCGCACGGACGCTCGTCCACAGGGCCACGCGTTGCACGACGGGAATGGATCCCCACCCGCGCAGGCCTGGTCCCGAAAAGACGACTCGATCCACGCCCTCTGGCGGGCGGTCCGAACCGAACGCTGTCATCGTCACAGCTCCGCCCATGGAGATCCCGACAACGGCCAGTGTGGCTTCCGGGTGATCCGCCCTGACAAGGCGAACCACGGTGCGAAGATCCTCGCGCATGGAGTCTTCGTCCGGCCATTCTCCACGCCCGTAAGACCGCCCAAAACCCCGCTGATCATAGGCATAGGTCATGACACCGCGTTCCGCCCAATAGGGCGCCGCCATGTGAAAAGCATTGGCATAGTCATTCATGCCATGCACGCCGACAATGACGATTTCAGGCGGCGCCTCAGTCTCCCAGACGGTAAGGCCGAGTTCGGCTCCATCAAAACTGATCATCCGGTTGGCATCTGGTTCCAGCATTGGCATAGGCGGGTTCTCGAGGTTCAGTGATTTCAACGTGGCTGGAGTGACACAGGCTGCCAGAAACCCAAAACCGATCGCGATCAGTATAGCAAGGAATGAACCCGCTTTCGCAATTCGGGCAAC
>JANSXJ010000359.1 GCA_024743015.1 Hyphomonas sp.
AGCGCCATCATCGCCGAGCAATTGCAGTGCTTTGCCGATGGTCCGGTCAAATCGTTTATAGCCATGCAAGACAGCATCTCCATAAGAAGACATTTCAGCCTCTGACGGTTTCACCTTGTAGACTTCCGGCATCAGGTGTCGCCAATAGCGGTGCTGCAGGAAGGCGACGGAGTTGCCGAAGAAGAATGCGTTTTGCGGGTTCTGGCGTTTGACCGTGGTCGCAAACACGTCCCACAGCAGGTCATCCAGCAAGCAGGCGCGCTTCCAATACAGGTCACGCGAAGAGACCTTTTCGCTGAGGATCTGTTTCACCGCCTTGTACACGGTCTCCAGCGACAGACCGTTCCGCAGACAAAACACACCAAACTTGGTCAGCTCAGACAGCGTAATCTTGTCATCCGGATTGGAATGTTCGGCGACTTGTTTCGCAATGAACTTGTGAAACGCGCCAAATTCGGGCTTTGAGGCGGGTACGTTCTTCGACCAAGGGTCCGGGACCACAGTAACTTTTTCATTGGTCGACGGCCCTGCATTCATCGATCCAAATACCAGGCTGGTCTGGCCATCTTCGGCAAGCTTGTCCCACAGGCTGGGCTGTTTGAGGATGTGACCCTGGTCGAGTTCGTTGATCTGATGGGCGTCCTGGGTCAGGCCGGTATGAAACGAAACCCATTGAACCCAGGGTTCGAGGCTCTCATCATCGGTGTGCGTGACGAACGTCGCGCCGCCTTGTTGCAGTTTCTTGAAATTGGGCAAATGCCCCTCTGAGATGAAACGATCGAGCAAAGGCGGGCAGAGCTCGTTCAATTCGAGGACAAGGGTCTTTAGTGCCATGGTTTATTCACCCGTAATATAGGAATCGTAGACGTCCGCGCATGTGCGTGAGCTGGTATCCTCCAGCGGTCGATAGGACATACAGCGATAAGATGCCGTTGCGCCATCCTGGAAGTTTGGTTCGCCCACCAATTCTTTGTTTCTCGCCTGATAGACGTTGGCAAACAGAATACTCGGTTCCTGCGGAATGTTGAAATTGTCTGCCGTCACTTCATGCGCAAACTCGCCATTCACATACCAGGTGATGCGATCAGGCGCCCAGATGAACGAATATAGGGCAAAATTCTTGCTCGTATCGAAGTCGAGCGGATACTTCATCACGCCCGCATTCAGGTTTCCTGAATGGGCATTGAAATGAACTTCGTTTGGAGATTTGCCGACAAACTTGACGTCAATCTCATTGGTCTCGGTGCCGTAATATGGACCCGTATAGGTGAAAAAACCGCTGGTCAGGCCAGATCCTTCGGCGGCGCGAACAATCATTTGATACTCGCCAAAGCCGAGGCGCTGACGATATTGAATCTCTGCACCAGCCCATGGCCACGTACCGTTTACCGGTGCTTTCGGCGTCATTTTCAGGTTGAGACCGTTTGGGAGGGCGACAACATTTTTGCTACGCCAGTCGCTTTCCCATGGGCCGTTCTTCATGTCGTGATTGGAAATGTACCAACGGGAATCGATCGCGCGCTCAGTCCAGTCGACAAAGAATGCGGGTCTCGTGGCGCCTTCGTCAGGCGCGGATGATGCAGATTGCACGGCAGGTCCCGTGTTTGCCGAAGGTTGGGCGTCCTGGTCCAGGCTCGTACACGCCGCCAGCGCAGTTGAGGCCAGCGACATGACGGCAAGCGTCTTCAGTCTCTGCATCATATTGTCCCCACTCTACTCCAATTGAATACTAATAGCACAATCGTGGCTATTTCTTAGATGAATAAAGGGCGACTGCAACATCAGTGCCATTGCGGCGCGGTGCAAACGGTTCAGAAACGCAGTTTGGCACAAGGGATGAATGGAGCGAGTTCGAACGCCCGGCTAAACCTGTTTGAAACGCATGTCTGCTAAGGCTCAACCCAAGTCCTGCTAAAGACCACAAGGTGAAAAATTGACTGCGTCCGAAACCCCGACTTTGTCTGTGATCATTGCGAATTACAATTATGAGAAATTCGTCGGCGCAGCGATTGAGAGCGTGTTGTCGCAGGACGAGGATATTCAGATCATCGTTGTGGATGATGCCTCGACCGACAATTCGGCCGACGTGATCAAGCAATATGCAGATCGAGTTGAGACCATTCTGCTCAAGGAAAATCGGGGGCAGGGCGGTGGCCTCAATGTCGGGTTTGAAGCCGCCACCGGTGACCTGGTAATGTTTCTGGATGCAGACGATTTCCTGCTTCCAGGAGGGGCAGGGATCATACTCTCAAATTATCGACCTGGGGTCGCGATTTATCATTTTCGCATGCGCTACGGCGACGAGAATGGCGGGACCTTCGGCACGTATCCGCCCGTTGAGCGTCCGCTAGCGGAGGGTAACGTTTCCGAGCGCCTTCGCACAACGGGCCACTATGACGGCACGGTCACATCCGGGCTCGTTTTCTCTCGTGAGGCTGTCTCGAATGTTATGCCGATGGACGAGGAGACCTATCGCTACGGGGCGGATGGCTATCTCTGCTCCACGGTCCCGCTCTATGGCGACAGCGTTTCGATTGCGACGCCGATGTCGGCGTATCGGCTGCACACGCGGCAGCATTCGCAATTTAGCAAAGTCTATGCGGAGCGTGCGCGCTGGCGTCTCGAGCACACCATGGCGCGCCATAACTCCACCCGCGAGCATGCCGGGAAACTCGGCCTGAAGGTGAGTCCCAGCCTGTTCGACGATGACGATTTTGCGCTTCAGGAACGCGTCGTCTCGATGATCATTGAGCCCGACAAGCATCCGATCGAGGGCGATACGCTCAAAGAGCTGCTGGCCCGCTCCAAAGCCCGGAAAATCGGTCAGGTTGGTGGACTGAAGAAAATCTGGGAATTCCTTTGGTGGACCAGTTTGCAACTGGCGCCGCGGGGGCTTCGCATTGCCATGATCAAGCCGGCCATTGATGCAGATGCTCGTCCGCGCTGGTTCCAGGCCATTGGGCGTTTTGTCAAACGCCTGCTCCGCCGTTAAGCCCGCCGCCAGACCAGAAAGCTCGTCCGATCCATGCAGCGCCAACTCGTCGATAAAAAGGTCGCCATTGTCATCGCGGTGTACAATGACCGCGACCATATCGAGCGTGCTATTCGGTCCGCCGCTGCGCAGATCGTACCGGATGGGTATACGTTGGATGTTGTCGTCGTCGATGACTGTTCGACCGATGATACTTACCAGATTGCTGATAGAGTCTGCACGGAACTGCCGGTCGCGCGCTTGTTCCAGCTGTCTCAAAATGGTGGCCCTTCGCGGGCGCGTAACGAAGCGCTGCGCCAGAGTGATGCGGCTTGGTATATGCCGCTGGATAGCGATGATGCGCTGGCTCCGGATCGGCTGTCGAAACTCCTCTCAATCGCCGAGGCCGAACAGGCAGATATGGTGGCCGACAATCTTTTCGTGACCCATGGCGATCACCCATTTGAAATTCTACGCCCGCTATGGCCATCCAAGCCGGAAGGCATTCTGCCGCTCAGCGCCGAATTTTTCGTAGAACATTCCTATGATATGCCCGAAGCGCGCTCTGAGTTGGGCTTTTTGAAGCCGCTCATCTCTCGAAAAGTGCTGAAAACGCCCGATGCACCCTATGACGACCAATTGCGGTTCGCAGAAGACTATGAGCTTTACACGCGGCTTCTGCTGGATGGAGCGAGAGCCGTCCTGACTGACGGTCTTGGCTATTATTTCATCCAGCGGGAATTCAGCAGTTCGCGATCTCAGGCCGGGGCTGAGCATCGCAAAGTGGCGATGATCGATCGCCGGTTCCTCGAGCGCACCGATCTCGGTCAAGCTGAACGCCGCGCCATTCGCGGACATCTCGCCTATTCCAAGAAGGAGTGGGCGAGCTGGACCCTGATAGAAGCTGGTCGCGAGCGCGATTTGGGAAAATTTCTGTCCGGGCTATTCATCTCCTGGTCGGCGCCGC
>JANSXJ010000205.1 GCA_024743015.1 Hyphomonas sp.
CTGATCGGCCTCGCCTTTATCGCGGAAATTGCGCTCGCAAGCTTCGCCCGTGGCAGTTCAAACAATGCGAGTTTCGATGCGTCTCCGGGCGCCGATACGAACACGGAGGCCATCGGACAGGTTATGTACACCGACTACTTCCTGCTGTTCCAGATGGCAGGCCTGGTCCTGTTGGTGGCGATGATTGGCGCGATCGTTCTCACCCTGCGTGAGCGGCCTGGCGTCAAGCGCCAGAACATTGCACGGCAGACTTCGCGCCGACGCGAAGATGCGACTGAGAAAGTCGCGGTTGAACCAGGTCGGGGGATTTAGTCATGGACCTCACGATCAATCATTTCCTGACCATTTCGGCGATCCTCTTCACGATCGGCGTCGTTGGCATCTTCGTGAACCGCAAGAATATCATCGTTATTCTGATGGCGATCGAACTGATCCTGCTTTCGGTGAACATCAACCTCGTCGCGTTCTCGGTGTTTACCGGCACGATTTCGGGGCAAATTTTCGCGATGTTGGTTCTGACAGTCGCAGCGGCCGAAGCCGCCGTTGGTCTGGCCATCCTGGTCGTTTACTTCCGCAAACGCGGTGATATTTCGGTCGAGAGTGTCGACCTGATGAAGGGTTAGGGGCGCAGCATGTTATCTGACAACTTCATCACATTCATCGTTCTCGGCCCTGGCCTGGCAGCTTTAATCGCAGGTCTGTTCCAGCGTTTCATTGGCGATCGCGGCGCGATGGTGGTCACGACCGGGACAGTTGGTCTTGCGGGCCTGCTCTCGATCTATCAGCTATTTGTCTACGCGTCAGGAGCGGGCGGAGCAGGTCATGTCGAGCACGCGTCGCTCGCAGCGGATACCGGTCATGCCAGCGCGTATGTCGGGCAGCACATTATCAAGCTCATGACCTGGATCAGTGTGGGGGATTTCCACGCCGACTGGGCGATCCGTGTTGACGCGATGTCGATCGTCATGATGGCCGTGATTACAAGCGTATCTGGCCTCGTCCACCTCTATAGCTGGGGCTACATGGAAGACGATCCGCACAAAGCGCGGTTCTTCTCCTATCTCTCGCTCTTCACCTTTACGATGCTGATGCTGGTCACAGCAGACAATTTCATCCAGCTCTTCTTCGGATGGGAAGGCGTGGGTCTGGCCTCATATCTGCTCATTGGCTTCTGGTATCAGAACAAGGCGCCGAACGACGCCGCCATCAAAGCCTTCGTGACCAACCGCGTTGGCGATTTCGGGCTGGCACTAGGCATCATGGCTGTGTTCCTGGTCTTCGGATCGGTTGAATTCGGGCCGGTGCTGACCGCAATCAAGGAGAATGCTGAACTGGTGCCGCTGGCACTGGCTGAAGCTGGACCCGTGCGCGAGATCGTCGTGCCGTTCATGGCTTGGGATATCCCGGCTCTGGAACTGATTGGCGTCCTGCTCTTCATCGGCGCAATGGGGAAATCGGCTCAATTCTTTCTGCATGTCTGGTTGCCCGACGCGATGGAAGGCCCCACACCGGTTTCTGCTCTGATTCACGCAGCGACGATGGTTACCGCAGGCGTTTACCTCGTCTGTCTCGTCTCGCCGATTTATGAGTATGCGCCTTTCGCCGCAATGATGATCACTGTCGTCGGCGCTGTAACCGCACTCTACGCCGCGACCGTCGGCATGGCACAGAATGACATCAAGCGCGTCATCGCTTATTCGACCTGTTCGCAGCTGGGCTACATGTTCTTTGCCGCTGGCGTCGGAGCCTATGAGGCGGCGATGTTCCACCTGTTCACGCACGCTTTCTTCAAGGCCTTGCTCTTCCTTGGTGCAGGTTCCGTCATACACGGTGCACACCACGAACAGGATATGCGAAAGATGGGCGGCTTTGCCCGCTTCATGCCTCTGACCTATGGCGCGATGATGATCGGGACGATTGCGATTATCGGTCTTGGTATCCCTCACGTGTGGGGTCTTTCCGGCTTCTTCTCGAAAGACGCCATCATTGAGACCGCTTTTGCGGGTGGCATGAACGGTGTGCCATTTGCTCAGCTCGCTTTCTGGTTTGGCCTCGCAGCCGCCTTGCTGACCAGCTTCTATTCGTGGCGGCTGGTCTACATGACGTTCCATGGTCCTCGCGTGGGGGCCGATCATCACGACCACGGCGACGTCGAGGCACACGACGATCACGGTCATGACCATCATCATGGGGATCCCCATGAGTCGCCACTGGTGATGCTGATACCGCTTGGCGTACTGAGTGTCGGCGCGGTTTTTGCGGGTTGGTATTTCTATGACGCCTTTGTCGGTCATGACTACAAAGCGTTCTGGGATGGCGCGATTTATACGGCCAAGGAGAACACGGTTCTCAAGGATAAGTACAATGTTCCAGAATGGGTCTTCTGGGCACCGCTTGCGGTAACCGTGACCGGGTTCGTTCTCGCGACATTCACATACTTGTTCAATCGCGGCGTTGGCGAACGGATCGCCAAATCGGGTGGACCATTGCACGGCCTGTTCGCGAACAAGTGGTATTTTGACGAGCTTTACAATGCGACCCTCGTCAAGGGCTCAGCCTGGCTAGGGAACACGTTCTGGAAAGGTGACAAGAAAGTCGTCGATGGTATCGGTCCAGATGGTGTCTCAGCTCTGGTCCGATGGGGCGCGCGGCGCCTGTCGGCCATGCATACCGGATATCTCTATCATTACGCGTTCGTGATCATCGGGGCTGCCCTGATCTTTGGCGCAGTCTTGTTCTGGCGCAGCGGAGGCGCGGGCTAATGGATTTCCCAATTCTCTCTGCGGTGACGTTCCTGCCGCTTGCAGGCGCGATCCTGATTCTGCTGATCAAGGCGCTGACCGGTGCCCAGATTCGTGCGGACGGAACGGAAGACGACCGCGTCATGTATGCCGGACTTCTGTTCTCGGTCGCGACTTTCATCGTCTCGATCGTGATGTTCCTGAGCTTCGACTTGAACGGCACGGGCTATCAGTTGGTTGAGGAAGTCGATTGGTTCTCTGGCATCAAGTACAAGATGGGCATCGACGGAATGTCGCTCCTGCTCATCCTGTTGACGACGTTGCTGACGCCGATCGCCCTGATTGCCAGTATCGGCTCCATCAAGAAGCGCCTGACGGAGTATGTCGTCTCGTTCCTGGTGCTGGAAACATTCATGATCGGCGTGTTCTGCGCGCTCGATCTGGTCGTGTTCTATGTCTTCTTCGAAGCCGGGCTCATTCCGATGTTTATCATTATCGGCGTCTGGGGCGGCATTGACCGGATCTATGCGAGCTTCAAGTTCTTCCTTTACACGCTGCTTGGCTCGCTCTTCATGCTGGCGGCTGTGGTCTATATGTACCTGACCGCCGGCACATCGGATGTCGTCCAGCTTGAGCAATACGCGTTCGATCCGGGCGCGCAAACCTGGCTCTGGCTTGCTTTCTTTGCCTCGTTCGCAGTGAAGCTTCCGATGTGGCCGGTGCATACCTGGTTGCCGGATGCGCACGTGCAGGCTCCGACAGCGGGCTCGGTCATCCTGGCGGGTATTCTGTTGAAGATGGGTGGCTACGGCTTCCTGCGCTTCAGCTTGCCAATGTTCCCGGATGCCAGCGTCCTGTTCCAGCCCTTCGTGTTCACGATTTCCGTCATCGCGATTGTTTACGCCTCGCTTGTTGCCTGGCGTCAGACTGACATGAAGAAGCTCATCGCCTATTCGTCAGTCGCGCATATGGGGTTTGTCACGCTGGGTATTTTCTCATTCACGGAGATCGGTGTGCAGGGTGCGGTGTTCCAGATGCTGAGCCATGGTTTGATCTCTGGCGCACTCTTCCTGATCGTCGGAGTCGTCTATGACCGGATGCACACACGGGAGATTTCAGCCTATGGAGGATTGGTCCACCGCATGCCGGTCTACGCGACCCTGTTCATGCTGTTCACGATGGCCAATGTCGGGCTTCCTGGAACCAGTGGCTTTGTTGGTGAAATCCTGACCATGGTCGGGGCGTTCCAGGCCAATACCTGGGCTGCAGCCGGTGCCGCGCTCGGGGTAATCTTCTCGGCTGTCTATATGCTGACGCTCTACCGCCGGACTGTTTTTGGTGAGATCACCAATCCCGAGCTGGAGAACATCCAGGATGTGAACACCAAGGAACTGATCTGCCTGATCCCGCTTGCGATCGGCACGATCCTGCTTGGTATTCTTCCAAACCTGATTTTTGATATCACGCGTGAGTCTTCACTCCACGCCCTCGCCCAAGTGGCTGGAGGATAAGCGGCATGTTTGATCTAGAAACCATTCTGACAGCCATTGCGCCCGAAGTCCTGCTGGCAGCCGCAGGGCTGCTCGGCGTCACGATTGGAGCGTTTCTGGGCGACCGGTTCACCGGCTTGTCCTTCAAGTTCGGTGCCCTCGTACTGTTCGCAGCCGCCGCGCTGGCGGGTTATTACTGGGAAGGAGGCCGGGCCTTTGATGGTCTGGTCGAGACGTCCAGCTACGCCAACTTCGCCAAAGTGGTGAGCTTCGTTTCCGGCGGTATCGCTTTGTTGATGGCCGAAGGCTTTTTGCGGCGGCACGAAACACTGCGCTACGAATACGCGCTATTGGTTATTTTTGCCGCGCTTGGCATGGGGATGATCCTGTCATCCGCGAACTTTATGACGCTCTATCTCGGCGTGGAAACGCTGAGCTTGTCGTCTTACGTCCTGGCTTCGTTCCATCGTGACAGTCCGCGATCGTCTGAGGCCGGCCTCAAATATTTCGTCCTCGGTGCTCTCGCCTCAGGCCTGCTGCTTTATGGTATGTCGCTCGTCTACGGCTTCTCGGGAAGCACGAGCTACGAAATCGTGGCTGAGGCCGAGCCGACAATGGGGCTCTTGTTTGGCATGGTTCTGATGATTACCGGCCTGGCGTTCAAGGTCTCGGCGGCTCCGATGCATGTCTGGACTCCGGATGTCTATGAAGGCTCTCCGAGCCCGGTTGTCGCGTTCTTTGCCACCGCGCCGAAAATGGCCAGCATGGTTGTATTCGCGATTGTCCTGTACACGGCTTTCCCGCAGGCCATGGCGTTTGAAAACTGGCAGGTCATTGTAGGCATCATCGCTGCCGCGTCGATGCTGGTTGGCGCGTTTGGCGCGTTGCCTCAAACCAATCTCAAGCGTCTGCTGGGATACTCGTCGATCGCTAATATGGGATACGCACTCGTGGCCGTCGCTGCAGGTGTGCAGTACGGCGCTGGCTCGCTTCTCATTTTCATGACGGCCTATGTCATCGCCTCGCTTGGCTTGTTCGGAGGCGTGCTCTCCATGCGCCGCGAAGGAGGTATGGTCGAGAATATCAACGAACTTGCCGGACTGGTTCGCCGTCAGCCAGGTCTTGCAACCGCATTGACGCTCTTGCTGGTTTCGGTTTCAGGCTTCCCACTAGCCTTTGGCTTCCTCGGCAAACTTGCCGTGATCCAGGCCGGTGTGAGTTCGGGAATGTGGCCCCTGGTCATCATCCTGGTGCTGAGCTCGGTCATCGCGATGTACTACTATCTTCGGATCGTGAAGATCATGTGGTTCGACGAACAGGCCGAGGATTTTGAGCCAGTCGATGGCTGGGTCACGATGACGGTCTATGTCTCTGCTCTGGTTAGCGTTGCGCTCCTGATCTTCGTTGCGCCGTTCAGTGAGCTCGCCGAAACGGTTGCAGCAGGCCTGATCTCGTGATCCACAGCGCGCCAGTTTACTGGTACGACGAAATCGACAGCACCAGCGAAGAAGCGAAACGCCGCGCTCGCTCGGGAGAGATCTCCCCTGTCTGGATTGCGGCGCGTCAGCAAACTGCGGGACGCGGCCGCCTCGGTCGAAACTGGATCTCTCCGACGGGGAATCTGTTCGTCACAGTCCTGTTTCCTGAGCCCGGCGGATTGAGCGTCGCGAGCCGGATACCTTTCGCAGCTGCGCTCGCCGTGCTTGATGCCTGCACAAACACGCTACCTGATCTTGAGGCTAAGCTGAAATGGCCAAATGATGTACGGGTCAATGGCGCAAAGATTTGCGGTATCCTGACCGAGACCGGCGAGACGAATGGCGTGACCTGGATCGCGCTTGGTATGGGGATCAACATCCAACATGCACCGGAAGTGACGGAGCAAGCCTCGACGTCCTTGAAGCAAGAGGGGGCCTCTCCAGGTCTCATGCCTGAGCATGTTCTGGAGGATTTGAAATCGAGCCTCGATCAGCGCTTGGCGCAGGCACGAAATGATTTTGAGCGGTTATTAGAAGACTGGCTGCGACATGCGGAAGGTCTCGGACAGAGCATCGAAGCCGGACCGCGCGACAAGCGGTTGCGGGGTGTTTTTGAAGGATTGGCGCCGGATGGCGGTCTGAACTTGCGTTTGCCCGATGGCTCGAGACAGACCATAAGGGCCGGTGATGTAGAATTGGTGAGGCAAGTAGACTGATGCTTTTGGTCATTGATGTCGGCAATACAAATACCGTTTTTGCGCTCCACGATGGCGAGACATGGCGCGCCAGCTGGCGAAGCTCTACTGATGCGACGCGCACAGCGGATGATCACGCAGTCTGGCTCGGGACGCTGATGCGCGGGGATGGGATGGACTTGAAGCAGATCAAAGGCTGCATCATCTCCACCGTGGTACCGCAGGCCAAGTTCAATTTTCGCAAC
>JANSXJ010000476.1 GCA_024743015.1 Hyphomonas sp.
AGTCAGCACATGGCGCGGCTCGCCAAAGACTATCTCGGTCACCTCTACGGCGAGGATCGCAACCGCCGCGTCTGGGCGGTGCCCGGCCGGCTGACAGCTATGCTGCGCGGCTTCTGGGGTTTGAACGCGCTGATGACCGACCACAATCTGCGCGATCAGGACACACCCACCAAGAGTCGCGATGACCATCGCCATCATGCGGTCGATGCGTTCGTCATCGCTTGCAACGACCGCGGCATGTTGCAGCGTATCGCCACCGCGTCCGGTCGCGCCGAAGATCTCGACCTTGATCGTTGGGCGGAAAGGGGCAAGTTTCCCGAGCCATTCGAGGGCTATCGCGAAGCACTGCGCGCTAAGCTGGATACGATGGTGGTGTCTCATAAGCCCGACCACGGCATCGGTCCCGATGCGCGTGGCAACGTTCAAGTCACGTCCGGGCAGCTACACGAGGGGACGGCCTATGGCCTGGTCGACGCGGAAATCGACGGCAAGCCCTTCAACCTGGTCACGCGCAAGCCGATCGCCGCGCTGACGGAAAAGGAGATCGGCCAGGTGCGCGACGCGCGTTTGCGGGAGGAGTTGGAAGAAGTCGCCTATGAAGCCAAGCGCGATGGCGAGAAGCTGGAAACCGCGCTCGCCCGCTTCGGCGACGCCAGAGGCATCCGCCGCGTTCGCGTCCTCAAGACGGAGAAATACACGGTAAGGATTAGCCATGGCGAAGGGCATTTCGAGAAGGCCTATGTGCCCGGCTCCAATCATCGTATCGAGATCTATGAGACACCCGATGGCCGGTGGCGTGGCGAGGGAGTGTCTGTTTTCGATGCAAACCGCAGCAGCTTCGAGCCGCGCTGGCCAGCCGAGCATCCTGGCGCGGAACTCAGATTGCGACTCCATAAGGGTGACACGTTTTCCGCTGACTTTGGCGAGGGTCGCAAACACTACATCGTGCGCAAGCTCTCACCGGCCAACAACCGCATCGAGTTCGTCTCGGACCATCAGGCCGGCAAGGTCGATTCGTCGGGTTATATGCAGGCGGCCTATTCCAAGCTCAAGACCGCCGGTGCTAGGCGCGTAGGTGTCGATCCGATTGGTCGCGTCAGGCCGGTGGAGGAAAGGTAATGGCGACCCGCATCGTCGAGATCGCCGAGGATGGCCGGCATCTGGCCAAGGAGCGGGGATTTCTGTCGGTGAAATCGAAAGGCATCGAACTGGGCCGGGTTCCGCTTGATGATATCGCCGCCGTTATCGCCAACGCCCATGGGATCACCTATTCCAACAACCTTCTTGTGGCGCTTGCCGAGCGCTGCGCGCCACTGGTTGTTTGTGGCGCCAATTTCCGCCCGGCCGCTATCCTTTGGAGCGCCGAGGGCCATCACGAACAGGCCGGCCGCATGGCCGACCAGGCGACCGCATCCGTTCCCGTCAAGAAACGTCTCTGGACGCAGCTGATAGTCGCCAAAATTGAAAGCCAGCGCGCCACGCTCGAAGCTGTCGGCGCCGAGCACGAAGGGTTCTTTTTGCTCGCGCGCAAGGTACGCTCCGGCGATCCCGATAACATCGAAGCGCAGGCCGCTCGGCGTTACTGGCCGCTGTTGCTTGGCCGCGACTTTCGCCGCGACCGTCAGGCCGACGGGGTCAATGCCATGCTCAATTACATATATACCGTGCTGCGCGCGGGCACGGCGCGCGCCATCATGGCCGCGGGCCTTCATCCGAGCCTTGGTCTGTCACATCGCCAGCGCGGCAACGCTTTTGCACTCGCCGACGATCTGATGGAGCCGTTTCGCCCGCTGGCGGACCTTTTGGTGCATGATCTCATCAATGCCGGCCATGAAGGCGTCGACCCAGAGACCAAGCCCCTGCTCGCGCGCATTCTGGTGACCGATTTGAGCACGCAGGATGGTGTCAGCCCGGTGGGCGCGTGCCTGTCGCGGCTCGCGCTGTCGCTCGCGCGCTGCTTTGCAGGCGATCAGAAAAAGCTCGATCTGCCCCGTCGCGCCCTGCCGCTGGAGGCATGAGGCATGGCGCCGCGTTATCCTGTTCTGAGCGGGTACCGTATGATGTGGCTTTATGTGATGTTTGATCTGCCGGTCGGGTCCAAGCAGGAGCGCAAGGCGGCGACGAAATTCAGGAACTTTCTGCTCGACGAAGGCTTCGAGATGGCGCAGTTCTCCGTCTATTTGCGCTTTGCCGAGAGCAAGGAAGCGGCCGAAACCTACATAAGCCATATCGGCGTGGTGCGGCCTGAAAAAGGAAAGGTCCACATCGTTACCGTAACCGATAAACAATATGGGAATGCGCGCATATTCGCGGGGAGGAAACGTGAACGAAGGTCTGAAAATCCAAATCAACTGGCGCTTTTCTGACCCACGTAGCGCGCAATTTCCTGGCTTGAACAAGAAAAAAGCCCGGAATTTCCGGGCTTTAGGGGATGATCCAGCTTAGCCGCTTGGAGATCGAGGGCCAACCGCAACAGCGGTGCCGTCCTGCGCGATGCCGTCCTGAGCTTAGCCGCTTGGAGATCGAGGGCCAACCGCAACCTTGGAGCTGGACTATCGTCGTTACCAAATAGCTTAGCCGCTTGGAGAT